>CALEEC010000247.1 GCA_937949245.1 uncultured Gemmataceae bacterium
GCGCTTTCGTTTGCCCACGCCGTGGGGTATCCCGTGTTGATCAAAGCCGCGGCCGGGGGCGGAGGCCGGGGAATGCGCGTGGCGCGCAACGATGTTTCGTTGATCTCCGGTCTACAAACGGCACGCCAGGAAGCGGAAGCCGCTTTCAAGGATGGCTCCGTTTACCTCGAAAAATACCTTGATCAACCGCGGCACATTGAGGTTCAGATTCTGGGCGACCGTTACGGCAACGTAGTGCATTTGTACGAACGCGAATGCTCGCTACAACGGCGACATCAGAAACTCGTTGAAGAATCCCCCGCGCCGAATCTGCCGGCCAGTGTCCGCGAAGCGATCTGTGCCGCGGCGGTTCGCTTGGCCAAAGCCGCCGGCTACTACTCAGCGGGAACTTGCGAGTTCTTGGTGGACCGCGACAACAACTTCTATTTCATCGAAGTCAATGCCCGCATTCAAGTGGAACACCCCGTCACGGAATTGGTCACCGGCATCGATTTGGTCCGCGAACAAATTCGCATCGCGGCCGGTGAGAAACTGCGATTCACCCAAGAAGAGATCGTCCATCGCGGCTGTGCCATCGAATGCCGCATCAACGCCGAAGATCCGGCGAATGATTTTCGCCCCTCCCCCGGGCAAATCACGAAATGGCATCCCCCGGGGGGGCCGGGAGTTCGCCTCGATTCGCATGTGGTTCCCGGCTACAAAGTGCCGTCGAACTATGATTCATTGGTTGCGAAACTGCTCGTGCATCAACCGACCCGCAGCGAGGCACTGGCGGTCATGCGTCGAGCGCTACGCGAATTTGTCGTCGAAGGCATCAAAACCACGATCCCGCTTCATCAAGAAATTTTCAATCATTCTGCCTACATCGATGGGATGGTCGATACTACGTTCATCGAACGGACCTTGCTTGCGCCCCCCGGTGAACGCAAAACACCGTGAGGACTGTTCTTGCGCTCCCGGTGTCGCAAAACACGGTGAGGACTGTTTTTCGCCCCGCGGGAATGATTTTCTTAAGAAATGCAATCATCAAAGGATTCCGGGAGGTTCCTCGATCGGTAGCACTCACGCCCCCAATCCGAAGGGGAAGCAGAACTGGTGTCATGAAAGAATTTCGTGAGTTTCAGGACTTTATCCGCGCCACTTTCGGCGCGAAGGATGCCCGACGCGGTATCGACGGCACCTTCATGTGGTTCATGGAAGAAATCGGCGAATTGGCGACCGCACTGCGGACCGGGGATCGCGACGAACAGATTCTCGAATTCGCCGACGTTCTCGCTTGGCTAGCCACCTTGGCGAACATCGCCAACGTCGATCTCGAAGAGGCGATCCGACGCAAATACGGCAGCGGTTGCCCCGAATGTCGCCGGATTCCCTGCGCCTGTGCTCCCCAGGAAAAGCCATGACTCCTGGGCATCACTCCATCTCGGGGGTGCCATCAGTGATCATTTCGACATTGGCACACTCATCGCCAAGAAAAGCCGTGTGCATCCTTGGCATTTCTCCCTGGGCCACCACAATAATAGAGGAAATCTACCTAGAATACCAGGTTATGGTGCATGCATGGAGACATGCTCCGGCTTGAGGGGTTAACGTGATACGATTGCTGGTCTTGCCACTCATTGCGGTTCTAGTCAGCTTGTCTGGTCCTCTCGAGGGTTGGGCGCAGTCGAAATTTCCGGTCCAAATCACCGATGTTCGGGTCGGATTGCCGGGAGGACCGTTCCGCCCCGAGGTCGATGACAACGATCGTCCTCGCCCTTTGTTCAAGACCGGCCATTGGACACCGATTTTCGTAGATCTGGAATTTCTTCGAAAGCCCCAAGAACCTCTCGAATTGGTCGTCGAAACGGTCGATGGCGACGACCACACTAGCCAATATGCCGTACCACTCCCTGCGGTACGCGGCGACCAGCGCACCTTATCCGCCGGGCAACTCCCCTACTTGCCCTACCTGAAACCCGGACGATCACCAACCGACATCACCGTTCGCGTCGTAGGAAAATCTGGTGACCTAGCCGAGGCATGGCGACGCACTTACTATGGAGCATCGACGTCAAGCTACTTCTTGATGACACTAGGCCCGCCTCTGCCCAAAACTTTCGAGATGAATCCCGGCGATGGCCCCAATCAAGGCCGACGGAATCTCTCGGAAGGGAAATTGGAGATCGGTTCACTCACACGACTCGAAGATCTCCCCGACCATTGGTTCGGCTACGCCAGCGTCGATTTGCTGTTGCTGACCACAGGGAACGATGATTCCCCGCTGTTACGGCAATTATTTGGGGCCAACCAACGCGACACGGTGATCTACCGCAAACAACAGGCATTGCTCGAATGGGTGCGCCGTGGCGGGAAGATGCTCATCAGCCTTGGGCGAAATGTCCCTTCTTGGCATAACTTTGCTGCATTTCAGGAGTTATTGCCCGCCCGTCTCTCCGTGGAACAATGGCGGGAAGAGAATTCGTTGCGTTTGGTCTGGTCGATGGGCAAAGCCTTTTCGCCTCCCCGCGAAATGAAAGCCACCGAAGGTGGGAAGATCATCGTCTCCGTGCCGCTGCGAAAAGGGGACCGTCCGTGGCGCGTGCTGATGCCTAGTTACAAAGGAGCCGATCCCGACCCGTCACGCCCCGTGATCGTCCAGGGCAGTTACGGCATGGGGCAAGTGACCTTGGTGTGCTTTGATCTGGATCGCCCGCCTTTCATCCAATGGGCCGATCGTGGCGTGTTTTGGGAATGGTTGATCGGCAGCAGCGGTGGACGGCTCCCCTCGGCAGCCTCGCCAACCAGTCGTGCCAGTTCCTGGAACAACCGTGGAGGCACGGCCGCCGATGGTCCTGCAACCCTCAGCACCCAACTGCACAACCACATCGACAATTTTCACGGTGTAGCGGTTGTCTCTTTCGGCTGGGTGGCCTTGTTCATTTTCGTGTACATTCTGCTGATCGGCCCGGGAGACTACTTTCTGCTGAAGAAGGTTTTCAAGCGTATGGAGTGGACTTGGATTACCTTCCCTCTGATCGTGTTTGTCGTGAGCGCTCTGGCTTACTTCACCGCTTATTCGTTGAAAGGGAAAGAACTGCGGGTGAATAAAGTTGATGTGGTTGACATCGATCTGGGCAGCCAACGCATCTACGGCACTACTTGGTTCACGCTCTTTAGCCCGCAGATTCAAAATTATTTCCCCAGCCTGGAGCCTATCGCCCCCGGGTGGAGTTCGACCGATGCCATCTCGGCGCAGTCGGACATCGCGATGAGTTGGCACGGCATGACTACCGCGGGGCGATCGAGCTTATTTCGACGCACTTATCGCTATCACAACGCCCCCGCGAATCACCAGTTTGCCAGTTCCATCGAACAAGTCTCGGTTCAGGTATGGTCAACCAAATCGTTTCAGGCGAAGTGGAGCAGTCGCATCAATGCGAAAGCCCCGTTATTGACCACGACGCTGCGGCATCCCCCAGCTGATCCGACAGGTTTGATCGGCGAGGTGACAAGTCATCTGCCCCTCGAGCGGCTGCACGATGTCCGCTTGTTCTATCGCGGTCGAGTCTACACCCCTTATGCGACGACCTTGGTGCGTGGCGAGACTACCGGGTTTCGTTGGGAACAATCGCAGGCCGTCTTCGATTGGCTGAAAGCCGAATCGCCCGATTATCTGATCGGAACTTCCACGACGGGTTCCGCAGGAACTGGTCGTAAAGGTTCTCAGGAACCTGTGGTGCATCGCATGTGGTCGGCCTTGTTTTTCGAAGCATTGGAAACCACCCCGTACCTGATACGCAACAGTTCGTTGCGTGAATTGGATCAATCGTGGCGACTGCATGAAGACGCGTTCGACGAAGCGATCCTCATTGGCCGAGTGCCACCGAGCGAAGGAGAAATGGAAGCACTGATGTCGGACTCAAGCGGCACGCCAACGCGACTGTGGTTGTTCGAGACACCCGCTTCGGGGCGCACGCGAACGCCCTTGCCAGGCCGATTGCGTCAAGAAACCTACGTCCGTGTCTTCATCCCGATTTCACCGGCCCCGTAACCGAGCGAACCGCGTATGATCGAAACTCGTGATTTAACCAAAAAATATGGCGACCTGTACGCGCTGGATCGGCTCACGCTGAAGCTCGAACCGGGCGACGTATATGGCTTCATTGGTCCCAACGGTGCCGGCAAAACTACCACCATGCGGATCTTGGCCACGCTGCTGAATCCAAGCTCCGGTGAAGCAACGGTATGCGGCTACTCGATTTACAACGGTGCCAAAGAGATTCGCCGGTGCATCGGCTACATGCCGGACTTTTTCGGCGTGTACGACGACATGAAGGTGATCGAGTATTTGGAATTCTTTGCTGCGGCCTATCGCATCCAAGGCCCCGAACGGCACAAACGCTGCAACGAAGTTTTAGATCTGGTCGATCTGAACTACAAACGCGAAGCCCTGGTCACTAGCCTTTCTCGCGGGATGACCCAACGCCTCGGCTTAGCCCGCGTTTTATTGCATCGTCCGCAGGTGTTGTTGCTGGACGAACCGGCCAGCGGCTTGGACCCCCGAGCTCGCATTGAATTGCGGGAGTTACTGAAAGAACTCCGCGATATGAAGATGACCATCATGGTATCGAGCCACATTCTCCCCGAATTGGCCGACATCTGCAATAAAATCGGCATCATCGAGCGTGGCCGACTGCTGTTCAATGGGGATGTCGATACTGCCGTTCGTCAAGTTCGCCAAAAACGGGTCTATCAAGTGCAAGTCCGTAGTGACCAAAAATCGCAAGCGGCTAAGAAATTGGAGACTTACACCGACTTCGTTGAGAAAGTCGAAGTCAAAGATAACACCCTCGACATTTATGTGACCCTGAAAGACGGCGTAGAAGATGGCAGTTTCATTCCCGAACGCCTCATCCAAGAAGGCATGAAGCTAAAAATGTTCAAAGAGCAAGAGATCAATCTGGAGCATGTATTTTTGGGCATCACCAAAGGCATCACCAACTGAGCGGTGCCGATTGGTCAGAAGGACTCGACGACGATGCGAATTTTGGTCACTGGAGGAGCGGGATACATCGGCAGCCATACTGTGCGTTTGCTGCTGCAAGCGGGGCACGAAGTCTGGGTGTATGACAATCTGTCGCAGGGACATCGTCGGGCGGTGCCAGCCGATCGTCTCATCGTCGGCGACCTGAAAGACACGGACCATCTAGATCATGTGTTGCTGATTCATCGCATCGAAGCGGTTGTCCATTTCGCCGCGTATGCCTATGTCGGCGAATCGGTACGCCACCCGGCAAAGTATTGGCTTAACAACGCAGTCAACACGCTACTTTTGTTGGAGCAGATGCGAAAGCATCAGATCCAGAAATTCGTCTTTTCGAGTACTTGTGCCACCTACGGCGAACCTGAGCATATTCCCATCCCCGAAGACACCCCCCAAGTACCGATCAATCCCTATGGCCAAACCAAACTGATGATTGAGCGTGCTTTAGCCGATTTTTCCAAGGCATATGGCCTGGGATACGCGATCCTACGATATTTCAATGCCGCCGGTGCAGA
>CALEEC010000248.1 GCA_937949245.1 uncultured Gemmataceae bacterium
CGCCAACGCAAAGGGGTCTACGATGCGCAGGTCTTCGGTCCGCCAGGCAAACGCGTACAAGTCATCATGCTCGATACCCGTTATCATCGCTCGCCGTTGAAGACCGTTGAGGGGAAGAAAGGCTATGTCCCCAATACCGACCCCGACGCGACCATCTTGGGCGAAGAACAGTGGAAATGGCTCGAACAACAGCTTCAGCTGCCGGCCGAGGTGCGTCTGCTGGTATCGAGCATTCAGGTTGTCGCTCAAGATCACATCTACGAAAAATGGATGAACTTCCCCAATGAACGCGAACGCTTGTACAAACTGCTGAAAGACACTAAGGCCAACGGCGTGATCATTCTTAGCGGCGACCGGCATTTAGCGGAATTGTCGGTGATGGACGCCGGCTTGGGCTACCCGCTGTACGATCTGACCTCGAGCGGTTTGAACATGGGCTTTCCCAATTGGCGACCGCTGGAGGTCAATCAGCATCGCGTGGCCACGATGGGCTTTGGCAACAATTTCGGTTTGATCCGTATCGATTGGAACGCGGTCGATCCGTTGATTAGCTTGCAAATCCGCGACGAGGTGGGCGATGTGATGATCCAAGAGAAGATCTCGCTCAAGACACTTCGCCCCGCAGCACCGGTCGATCCGCAACGGGTTCCCGACGATGGTGGCCAACTTCCTGAAGGCGTCATCTCCGCGATGCAAGCTCTGCAAGCGGTCGGCAAGAAAGTCGAGGTGCAATTCCGCGTCGCTTCTGTCGGTGGGCGGGGGCCGTACTTCATCAATTCGCTCAAAGAGTACCGGGCCAAGGAGAATCTGACGTTATTTGTCCCGCTGGAAGTGGCTAAGCAATTGTCTCCCGAAGGATCGCTCAGTGAGAAGTACACCGGCAAGGTGATCCGCGTCAGCGGGGAAGTGAGCGTATTCCGCGGCGCAGTGCAGATTCGCATCGAAAAACCGGACCAGATTCGGCTGGTCGATTGACGCTTCTGCCTCTTGCTAGGGGGGCGGTTGTTAGATCCAATAATAACGGCATAGTCTACCGTCTCTTCACGGTTGGCATGGAATGGATCGAATCTTCACATTTTTGGGAACCGGAACCTCGGTCGGAGTGCCGTTGATCGGCTGCGAATGTGGTGTCTGCCGTTCGGATCATCCACGCAATCAACGCTTGCGTTGTTCGGCATTGCTGCGATTGCCTGCGGGGAATCTGTTGATCGACACCACCCCCGATCTGCGGTTGCAGTTGCTGCGGGAACGGGTTCGGCTAATTCATGCGGTGCTGTTCACTCATCAGCATGTCGATCATCTGTACGGCTTAGACGATCTGCGGCCGGTGATCAGCTACCTGGGCAAGCCGATGCCGGTGTACTGCACCGAGTTCGTCGAAGAGACGATCCGTCGCGTGTTTTCCTACGCCTTCACGCCGGCCGCCGCGGAAATGCCGATCGGGGTGATTCCCAAGTTTGCCTTTCATCGCATCGCTGCCGGTCAGCCCTTCGAGGTGTTAGGCCAAACGATCGAGCCGATTGCGCTACAGCATTCCAAGACCTATGAAACGCTCGGCTTCCGCGTCGGCGATGTGGCCTATTGTACCGATGTCAATCACATTATCCCCGACAGTATGCGGCAACTCGAAGGACTCGATGTACTCATTCTCGACGCGCTACGGCCATCACCACATCCCACGCATTTGAGCATCGACGAAGCCTTAGCCATCATCGCGCAACTGCGTCCCAAGCGTGCTTATCTCACCCATATGTCGCACGAACTAGACTATCCGACGTTCAATCCGCAATTACCGCCGAATGTGGAAATGGCCTACGACGGCCTGAGCTTCTCCTTTTAACGACGCGAAGGATGGCCCACTATGCGAGAGGTGCCCCCGGAGTTGTATCATCGGCTACAGCAGCATCGGCAAGAACATTTGCTGTTCGGGTGGGATACGCTTTCCCCGCAGCAACGCCAGGAGTTGGTGGCGCAACTCCAAGCCGTCGATTTCGCCCAACTCGAAGGATTGTTTCAGCGCAAAGACGCCTCGGCCGAACTTGCCGATCGTTCGACAATCGCGCCGATACCGATCGAGTCGGCCGAGCAGATTTCGCGATCGACCATCCAGTGGGGCGAAGAAGCTCTGTGTGCCGGTCAGGTCGCGGCGTTGGTCGTTGCCGGGGGGCAGGGGACACGGCTCGGATCGACTCAACCTAAAGGGATGTATCCCATCACTCCGGTACGGCAGCGGAGTTTGTTCGAGTGGCATGCCGAGAAGGTTTTGGCCATCGGCCGACGCTATGGCCGACCGTTGCCGTTTTTGGTCATGACTAGCCCAGCAACGCATCGAGAGACGATCAACTACTTCGAGGAGAAACGCTATTTCGACCTAGGCCGCGACAACGTCTACTTCTTTCAACAAGGCACCATGCCTGCGATGGACCTACGCACCGGTCAACTTCTGCTAGAGCAACCCGGCCGACTCTGCCTCAGTCCTAACGGGCACGGCGGCACGCTGTTGGCCTTGGCCCAAAGTGGTTTGCTCGAGCAACTTCGGCAGCAAGGGATTCGGCAGATCTTCTATTTTCAGGTCGATAATCCGTTGGTGAAAATTGCCGACCCGGCGTTTCTGGGTCGGCACCTCGAAGTCCGTGCCGAGGTTTCCAGCAAGGTGATCGAAAAGCGCGAACCGAACGAAAAAATGGGGGTGTTCGCCCTGACGAGGGGGCGTTGCTCGATCATCGAATACTCGGATCTCCCCAGCGATTTGGCCGAGCAACGCGATCCGAATGGGAAGTTGACCTACTGTGCGGGCAATCCCGCGATCCACATTTTCGAGATCGCTTTTCTGTGCCGGATCACGCAGGGGAAGTGTCAATTGCCGTACCATCTGGCCCGTAAGAAAATGCCCTACCTCGATACCAGCGGAAGTGGTCAACTCCAAACACCGACCACCGAGAATGCGTTGAAATTCGAGATGTTCATCTTCGATGCGCTGCCGTTGGCCGATCGCTGGTTGTGCCTGGAAACGCCGCGCGAGCAAGAGTTCGCGCCCTTGAAGAACGCTAGCGGAGCCGATTCCCCCGCGACGGTACGGCAAGCGTTGAGTGAGTTGGCTGCCCAGTGGTTGCAGCGAGTCGGTCTTCAGGTGCCCCGCGATGCCCAGGGGCAAGTTCTTTTCCCGATGGAAATAGCGCCCCTGTTCGCCCTAGATGCCGAGGCCTTCGAGCAAAGAGTACGCTGCGAAGGATTCGCCCTGACGCCGGTGCCTTGAAGCAAAATCCCTTGCCGAGACAGCCTATGATTCGCACGGTCATCTTCGACTTTGGCAATGTGATCGCATTTTTCGACCATCGACGCACGGTAGAACGCTTGGCTCCGCATACGGACAAGACGGCTGCGGAACTGTATGCGTTGATCTATCAAAGCGATCTGGAACCGGCTTACGAGAAAGGCCACTTCGACACGCCCGAGTTGATCCGCCGAGTACGGACCCTGACCGGCTTGCGCTGTAGTGATGCCGATTTCGCGGCCGCCTTCGTCGATATTTTCACCCCCAACGACGAGGTCTGCGCCCTGATCCCACGACTGAAACCGCACTATAGGCTCGTACTGGCCAGCAATACCAACGATCTGCATTATCAGCATTTGTGCCGCGCGTTTGCTCCGGTACTGCGGCACTTTGAAGCGAAGATCGTGTCGCACCAGGTAGGGCATCGCAAGCCGGAACCGGGTTTTTTCGCGGCCTGCGAAGCGGTGGCCGAGGCAGAAGCCCACGAATGCGTTTTCATCGATGACTTGGCTGCCAACGTGGCCGGCGCGGCGGCTCGCGGTTGGCGAACGATCCACTATCGCCCGCCGCTCCGTCTGGCCGACGCTCTCGCGGCACAAGGGGTCGCGCTCGATGTGTGACAGCGATCGACGGAACCTCCACCGATCATCGCGAAGACATCACAACTCGGTGTCTTAAAGCTCACGTTTTCGGTGGAGGAACAGTCTTTCAACCTCGACTCGAAGAAGGGGAGGTCGATGTCAGGCTGCTCCACCTCCCACTGCCAATTTGGCCAATGCCTCGGCATGCGGTTCCAACCCCCAACCGGGGCGATCGGCTGGGGTCAAGCGGCGTTCGACAAATTCCGGTCCCAACAGCAGTTCGGAAAACCACGGCACGTCTTCGACGAACGGCACGCCTTGCAGGCCACAAGCGAGATGCAAGCCAATCTCCGGCAATCGGTAGGGCACCACGGGAATGTCGTGCCGTTCGGCTAAGGCATCGACTTTCAGCCAAGGCGTCACTCCGCCCAGACGGAGGACATCCGGCCGCAAGACGCGTACCCCGTGGTGCAGCAACCGCTCGAAGTCGGCAAGTTCGGCGAGACTTGCTCCGGCCGCGATCGGTACGTCTAGTTGCTCGGCCAAGCGGCGATGGCCGTCGAAATTGCTAGCCGCGATCGGCGATTCCAACCAATCGATGCCGTATTCTTCCGCGAGATACTGTCCGACGGCCAAGGCGATTGCGGGTTCGTAGCGTTCCTCCGCGGTCACTCCGAGCCAAACCGAGGAGCCGATCGCTTCGCGAATCTGATGGACGCGTTCGATGTCGGCATCTGGGTCGCCGGTGCCCAACTGCACCAGCACGCCCATAATTTTGCCGTCGCCGAGGTGCTTTTTGAGCGTCCGGGTCACTTCCTTGATGGGAACCCCTAAACCGGCGACCCCCGAGACCACGACGCTAGCTGACATTTTGCCGGCCCCCAACAGCCGATGCACGGGCAAGCCGGTCACTTGCCCTTTCAGATCCCACAAAGCAAGATCGATGGCCGCGTAAGCTCGTTTGAGGAGTCCCGACCAACCGAGGATGTGCCCCAGGGCATGGGCTTTGGCGAACAATTTTTCGTGCGCCAGGGCATCTTCGCCTATCACCAACGGAGCCAAATCATCGCGCAACAACGCGAGTACCGCTTGGGTGCCCCCGCACAGCGTGTAGGTCATTCCCAAGCCACTGTGGCCGGCTTGCGTTTCGAGTTTGACCAAGATCAAATCAACCGCGTCGGCCAGCCTTCCGGGGAGTTCGGCACCGACCCATAACGGCGTGGCAAACGGTACGCGATATAACCGCGCCTCCAAGCGAGCAATCCGCGTTGACATGCAGTGTGGCACCTCAAAACCTTTGCCTTGGCTCATTCGCCGAGGTAGGCCGCTTTCACCCGGGGGTCGTTCAACATCGTTTCCGCTCGATCGCTCATGGTGATCGAACCGGTTTCCAACACATAGCCGCGATGCGCCAGTTTCAACGCCATACGGGCGTTCTGCTCGACCAGCAGCACCGCTACGCCATCGCGGTTCAATTCGCGGATGACCTCGAAGATTTTCAGTACGATCATCGGTGCCAACCCCAGCGATGGTTCGTCTAGCAGCAGTAGTTTGGGTCGGCTCATCAACGCTCGGGCGATGGCGAGCATCTGCTGCTCGCCCCCGGAAAGCGTGCCACCGGCTTGTTTGGCGCGTTGTTTCAAAATCGGAAAGTAGTGATAGGCTTTCTCGATGTCGGCTTGAACCCCTTGCGGGTCGTTGCGGGTGAATGCCCCCATTTCGAGGTTTTCCAACACGGTCAACCGCGGAAAGATCTTACGGCCCTCGGGGGATTGGGCCAATCCCCGCGATACGATCTGGTAAGCCGGCAGACGGGTTATATCTTGGCCATCGAAAAGAATCGAACCGCCTCGAACCGGCACAATGCCGGATAGCGTCATCAGGGTTGTCGTTTTGCCCGCACCGTTGGCACCGATGATGGCTACGATCTCGCCCTTATCGACTTGCAGCGAGATTCCCTTGAGCACTTCGATCGGCCCATAACCGGCGCGCAATTGCTGGACTTCCAACAATGCCATCAACTCACCTCTTCCTTGCCGAGGTAGGCTTCGATGACTTTCGGGTCGGAACGAATCTGTTCGGGGGTGCCTTCCGCGATTTTTTCGCCGAAGTTCAGCACCGTGATCCGATCCGAGATGCCCATCACCAATTCCATATGATGTTCGATCAGCAGGACGGTAATGCGTCGTTCGTCGCGGATGCGTCGAATCAGGTTCATCAGTTCCTTGGTTTCGGTAGGATTCATCCCGGCCGCGGGTTCGTCCAACAGAAGCAAAGTCGGTTGTGTCGCCAACGCCCGAGCAATTTCGAGTCGGCGTTGATCGCCATACGGCAGGTTCTTGGCTAACTGCCCCGCCGAACGGGCAATGCCGACGAATTGCAGCAATTCGCGCGCCTTGGCCTCGGCTTCCGCTTCTTCGCGACGGAAACTTGGCGGATGGAACACCCAACGCAGCGGATTGTTGCGGAAACTACGATCCATTCCCACCAGCACGTTTTCTAGCACCGTCATATCGCGGAATAAGCGGATATTCTGAAACGTCCGAGCGATGCCGCTCAAAGCAATATAATCCGGCGTGCGCCGCGAGCGATTCCAGACCGCCAGTGTTCCCAAAAACCCTAGCACCAAGCCGATACCGGCCACGATCCACGCCCGGCGTTGTCGTGCCCCCAAGGTGTTTTGCCATTTGGCCAGATCGGCCAGAAACTTGCGACATTCGGGTTCGGAATTCATTTTCTTCAGAACGCGCGAGGCAGTGGCGTCGAGAATGCCCCAGTATTCGTCGAACTCTTCCTCGACGAAGCGGATTTTCAAGTTGCCAGCCAACAGATCTTGCCGGGCTTGCTCGACCTCGGGGAGACTTTCCTTGACCACCAAATTGGGCAACGAACCATCGGGAACGACGACGGCCCAACGGGGAATCCGGCCTTTGATGCGTTCGACGACCAAATCGCCCTGATAGTACCCCACGGCTAAACGCCATGCGTTGGCCAGCGAGAACGACTCGCCGGCGTCGGCTTGGCGTTTGACCGTCGCTTTCCACAGTTTTTCGATGTTCAAACTGAACAGAAAAGCCGCGACCGCAACACTGAGTCCCACCAACACGCCTAACAGCAGCATCCGTACAGTCAGCGGGCGAAACTGCGATTGGCCATTGAAAGTGATGCAACCACTGGTCGGATGGTAGATGCCGGTAATGGCATTGAACACCGTGGTTTTGCCCGCCCCGTTCGGTCCGATGATCGAGATGATCTGCCCCGTTTCGACCGTCAGATCGACTTCTTTGACGGCCGTCAGACCCCCGAACCGCATGGTCAGTTTCTCGACCTGAAGAAGTGCCATGCTGTTACTCCTTACGTGGCAGGGTGTGCGGTGCGGGGTCGCCCTCGTGCATCTCTTCACGCACGCGGGACGACGGCAGCAAACCTTCAGGACGATAACGCATCATCAAGATCAGTACCAAACCAAACATCATCAACTTGCCCTTAGTGGACATCAGCAGGGTGAAGGGGTAGAGGACAATTTTTTTCCACCCGCTTTGCTCGCCCAGGGCGCGTTGTACATCGTCGAGAATGGGAGCCAACAAATTATCATAACCCAAGATCAGCGCCACGCCCAGCAACACCCCGTTGCGATTGCCCAAACCGCCGAGGATCAGGCAACAAAGCATAGTAACCGAGCGATTGAAGTCGTAAGCCAACGGGTCGGCGGTGCTGCCGAGTTTGATGGCGTACAGCGAACCGGCCATGCCGGCTAGAGCGGCACTCAGGGCGAAGGCGGCCAACTTCAAGCGAGCCGCGTTCAGCCCCATGCAAGTGGCGGCCAATTCGTCTTCACGCAACGCTACCCATGCTCGCCCCAAGCTCGAACGTTCGAGATTGCGTAACAGCAGAATCGTCCCCAGCAAGAAAGCGAGCGTCAGATAGTAGAACAAGCGATATTCGGATGCCCAATCGGTCCCCCAACCGACCGCCTCAAACAACTGGCCGAACGGGGGGAGCAATTCCGGCGGAGGCACTGGATTGAGACTTTTGGTCCCGGCGGTGATCTCTTCCAAATTGCGAATCGAATACATCACGGCCAAACCGAAGCCCAGGGTGACCAGCGCGAAGTAGTCGCCCCGCAGCCGCAACAGCGGCGCACTGAGGACGATACCGAACGCCGTCGCTACCAAGGTGGAAGCCAACACGGCCAGCCAAAAGGAGCAACCGAACGGATACGCCGGCACCGTCAGAATGCCGGTGACATAGGCTCCGATGCCGAAAAACCCCGCGATTCCCAAGTGCAGCAATCCCGCATACCCGACGACGACATTCAGAGCCAACGCGAGAATGGCCAAGATGAAGATCGTGGGCATGACGAAACCGAAGCGCCAGTGGGTCAATCGGAACAGAAAATCATCCACTGCCGGTACCAACGGATACAGCAGGGCCGCGGCCACGGCGAGCATTTCCCACGAAATCGGCAGCTTGGCGTTTCTCATACCTTCTCGCGTGTGTGAGTGCCCAAAATTCCCGCAGGACGGAAGACCAGAATGACTATCAGGATCAGAAAGACCAACGTGGTCGCCCAGCGAGCGTCGTACCAACTGCCCAGCGAATACACCATGCCGATGAGGATGGCTCCTAAGACGGCCCCCGGGATGTTCCCGATGCCTCCGAGGACCGCCGAGGTGAAGGCGTACAGCCCATTTTGAAAGCCCATCGCCCAGTTGATCGTGGGAATTTTCAGCACATAAACCACCGACCCAACCCCAGCCAAGGCTCCGCCGATCAGAAACGTCGCGCTGATGACGCGATTGGTGTTGATCCCCATCAACTGCGCAGCCATCGGATTCTGGGCCACTGCTCGCATGGCTTTGCCCAGAGGCGTCAGCTTCACGAAAATGGCCAACCCGATCATCGTCGGCACCGTAACGGAAATGACGATCGCATCGATAAGGCTAAATTGCAAGCCAGAGTCGGCCGGCAGCAGATTCCGATCTTCCACCAAGCGGGGGAAATCGAGGTCTTGCGCCCCGCCCCACAACTGGCCGATGTTCATGAAGATGAACGACACACCGATGGCCGACACCAGCAAATTCAACTTCGGGGCGGAACGCCGAGGACGATAGATTACCCGATCGACGCTCCAGTTGATCGCAGCACAGAACAACGGCGTCAGCAGCAGAATCGCCAGCAGCAGTAGCAACGCCCCGGTCGATCCCGTGGCCACGGCAGCGGCACTGACCAGCGACCAAGCGAAAAAACAACCCAGCATGAACAAATCGCCGTGGGCGAAGTTGATCAATTCGACGATGCCATACACCATCGTGTAGCCCAAAGCGATCAACGCATACAAGAACCCCGTGGTCAGGCCGTTCAGACAGATGTTGACGAACAAGACCCAGGTCGAATCCGCCAACAAGACAGTAGCCATCGTCGATACATCTCCGTAAACGGTCTAGATGGGTTGTGTCACGTTTTGGGTTGCGTCATTGTGGTCGCTTGTCGCTTGCGTTTGCTACCGGTTACGCCATTGCGGTCGCTCGGGGCGTGCGGTTGGTTACGTCGGAGAAAGCGTCTCCCACCCCATGCTTTGGCCCCACGGGCGTCGCAAAAATACAGAGGGCAGCGATTGCCCTCTGTGTTCCCCACGGCCAGCAACTCTCCGAGCCCCTCAGCGTTTCGGAGGAATGCTCAGCAAGGTTTCAAACTGAAATTGGCCATCGCGGACCACGCTGCCGCTCATGACCCGCAACGTCGTGTCGCCGTTGGCATCGAACGACCAAGTTCCCAAGGCTCCTTGGAAATTGCGGATTGTGTGAGCCGCGTAGGTGATGGCCTGCCGATTCTTTTCGCCGGCACGGCGGATCGCTTCCAATGCTACCAGGGCGCATTCGTAGCCGTACACCGCGTAGGCTTCGTCGGGCATTTTGCCGAACTTCCGTTCGTAAGCTTCCACGAAGGCTTTGCTCTTGCCTCCTTGCTTGACCAATTCAGACGGAGGCAAACCGCCGAAAGTCACATAGCATCGGCCATTCAGTACGTCTGCTCCCGCTGATTCGATAAACGCCTTCTCGTAGCAGCCATCGGGGACCATGAAGGGGCAGTCCAACCCGACGGATTTCATGTCTTTGGCCAATTGCCCCGCTTTGGTCTGCGTCGTGCCACCGAAGTACACCAGGTCGGGATTCTCTTTCTTGATCTTCAGCATCAACGCCCGAAATTCTTGGGCGCGGACGTCGATGGTTTCCTGACCGAGTACCTTGATGCGGACGCGTTCATCTTCGCATTCCGACTTGAACAAGTCGGCGATTCCTTTGCCATACGCTTCGCCATCGTCGAGGATGTAGACCGATTTGACCTTCATTTTCTTGGCCCACCACGCGGCTACCGGGCCTTGCACATCGTCGGTCGGCACCACGCGGAAGTAGTTCACCCGTCCCGTGGGGCGATAGCGTGCCGGTTCGTCTTTGTCGCCGGTGTTGGGTTTGGTCAGGCTTGGCGTGGTGTTGGCCGGCGAAATCATTAGCAGATCGGCCCGGTTCAAAATCGGCATCGCAATCTTGGCCGCTCCCGAGTTGTAGGTGCCGATGTATACCATCACATCGAGATCCTGCACCGCACGTTGGGCGTTGGAGGTTTCCCGCTGGGCGTCCCATTGACCGGCTTGCGCCGTGGCATCGTCGAGGTCTTCGTACTCAATGGTGAAGTCGCCGACCTTGTAGTTCACTTCCTCGAGGGCCAACTTGATACCGTTGACGATGGTATCGGTCTGTCCTTTAGCACTGCCGGTACGCGGGAGGCTAGAAACGATCTTGATTTTGCCCGATTTCGCCGTTGGCCCCTCGAATTTTGCTGGTTTCGGGGGAATCGGAGCGACCGTCCCATCCTCAGTGCCCGCCGGCGAGTTGTTGCTGGTGCTGCTGTCGTTGCCGGTTCCTTTGAGGCTGATCTTGGCACCGCCGTCGTCGGAGGCAGTCGGCGTATTTTGCGGGGCTTTGTTGCACGCGAAGCCCGTGAGCAGAAGCAGCAAAACGCTGCCGTGTACCCAAGGTCCGATACGTCCGATCATGTTGCGGCTCCTGAGGTTCCGATATTCTTTGGCATGTGGGCAGATATTACGAGTCGGCTGCACGAACGTCAACGCACTCCGTCGCAGTCACGGGGGTCGATCGGCTGGGCGAATCGAGGATCAGCGTCACGGGGCCGTCATTCACCAATTCCACCTGCATATCCGCCCCGAACTGGCCCGTGGCCACGGTCACCCCCTTGGCACGCAGTTGTTCGATCAGCCGCTCGTACAAAGGCACGGCAAGCGACGGTGGGGCCGCCGCGATGAAAGTCGGCCGACGCCCTTTCTGACAGTCGCCGTACAGGGTAAATTGGCTGACCACCAACATCGAGCCGCCGACTTCGCTCAGCGAACGATTCATTTTCCCTTCGGCATCAGCCATGATCCGCAAGCCGATCAGCTTATCGACTAGCCAATCCACATCGCTAGGCTGATCGGTGCGGGCTACGCCGAGCAGAACCAAATAGCCGAGGTTGATCTGTCCGACCACCTCTTCGGCGATTCGGACAGAAGCTCGGCGAACCCGTTGCACCACGGCACGCATCGGGCGTTGCCTTTCCCAAAAGTGGACCATTGTGCCGAAGATCGGAGAGGAAAGATCCTCGGCCCTCGTTACTTCACGCGTTCGGGCGCTAGTTTACCGAGGTTATCGAACAACTGCACCAGAGAAGCCATCAATTTCTTAAAGTCGCCTTCATGCAGGCTTTCATTGGGCGCATGGGCGTTGCTGGCCGGGTCTTCAATTCCAAACAGCAACGCCGGGGCACCACCGAACAACTGCGACAACGGTCCGACAAAACCGATGGTCCCTCCGCAACCGATAGCCACCGGTTCGCGATCGAACCCTTGGCGTAACGCGGCCAAGGCCGCTTCAAACGCTGGACCGTTGGGATCGGTCATCCACCATTGGACGGCCGGCCCCACTTGTTGGACGGTCACCATTGCATTCCAAGGAATCTCGTGCGTCAGGAACTGCCGAATTTGCTGCACCACCGTTTCGGGGGTTTGATCCGGCACCATCCGGCAACTGAGCAAAGCTGCGGCCTTGGGCAGAACTTGGTTGGATGCTCCTTTGACCGAACTCGCTTCCTGGGCAATCACCGTCACCGCCGGCCGACGCCAGGTTTGTTCGTAAATGTGATAGCCTGCTTCGGTGGCCAAACGCACTTCTGGGGGAATCCCGAGTTCTTTGCGCCACTTCGCTTCATCGATCGGCAGTTTGCGGAAGGCTTGGCGTTCTTTGTCGGTCAGGGGACGCACTGTGTCGTAAAAGCCAGGGATCGGCAAGGGGCCGTTGTGCCACATCAGCCGAGCAAGCAAGGAGTTCAGCACCAATGCCGCATCGGGAATCGCTCCGCCGGCCATCCCGGAGTGGACCGGAATTTCCGCCGTCTGCACTTCGACCGCAATCGTGACCACGCCCCGCAGCGAATAGGTGAGGCAAGGCAAGCCGACCTCGATATTCTCGGTATCGCAAACGACGATGACATCGGAGC
>CALEEC010000249.1 GCA_937949245.1 uncultured Gemmataceae bacterium
TCAGCATCTTATTTCCGCATTATTTGGCACCTTTGCCATCGATGGCAATTGTGCAATTTCCGCTCATGCCCGGAGCCGCGAACCTGCAAAAGGGGTTTCTCATCCCGCGGCATAGTCCTGTTGAAACCGATCGTCCGCAAACCGATCGCACCGGAAATTTGACGCAGTGCAAGTATCGCACGGCTTACGATGTCACGCTATGGCCTGTGACTGTCAAATCTGCCGTGTTCCGTGGCCCCCCCTTCCCCGACAACATCGAAGCTCCCTCAGGAACCGAAGCGATCATACGCCTGGAGTTGTGGACTACAGAAAATCAGCCGTTTTGCGAACTCGGGCTGGAAACGCTGCGTTTCTATTTGTCCGGCTCGGATCCGGTGACGGCCACTCTTCATGAGCTGATATTCAACAATCTCAAATGCGTCGGATTTCGCTTCTATCCTCACGAATCCGATGAAACGAAACTGATTTTCTGCGATCGCGGCGTGGTCCAACCTGTCGGCTATCGCCCTGACGAGGGACTGTTGCCGTACCCTCCCCATTCTTTTATCGGCTATCGTTTGTTGACCGAATTTTTTGCCTATCGGAAGAAATTTTTGTTTTTCGATCTTTCGGGGATCTCGAAAGCCCGCCAACAGCGAGCCGGGAAACGACTCGAAGTGATTTTCTATCTCGACCAACGCCCGGAAGGCCTCGATCCGATTGTCAGCCAGAAAAATTTTGTCCTTGGTTGTACCCCCATCATCAATCTCTTTGAGCACGACATCACCCCATTTACGCTGCAAAACAAAAAGTACGAATATTTTTTGAATCCGCTGACCTCTCATCCAGACGACATGGAGATTTTCTCCGTCGATGAGGTAGTTCAAGTCGATGCGACGACCCAGGAAACCATTGAGTATCAACCCTTTTACTCCTACCGGCACTTTGAACCTGAGCGTTCGCGGGCTTACTGGTACATGTCCCGTCGGCCATCGGTTCGCAAGGATGATAAAGGAACCGATGTTTGGTTGCATTTGGTCGATCTGGATTTCCATCCCAGGTTGCCGCGCACGGACCTGAACGTCCAGGTGAAAACGACCTGCCTGAACCGTGATCTGCCCAATCAACTCCGGCTGCTGGGGGAAGCAGTACGCTTCCAACTTCCCCAAGCGGCGGTGATCGCAAACGTCAACACGATTGAAGCCCCCACATCGACCCGGCGTCCTCCGCTACGCAAAGGTTCGTTCTGGCGTTTGATTTCTCATCTCACGTTGAATCATTTATCGCTGTCGGTGGAACGCGAAGGTTGGCACGCGTTGCAAGAATATCTCCGCTTGTACGATTTTGGTGATCCCGATAGCCGAGACGATGATGCCCAATCGACCATGGCCAAACAGGTGATTGACGGTCTTCTGAGGCTAAGCACGCGACCGATCATTCAATTCATCGGCGACCAAGGCAACGAAACGCCCCGCGGCGACATGGAAGGCTATGAAATGACCGGAAGTGGTTTTGCTCGCGGGCTGGAAATTACCGTTGACCTGGACCGCTCGAAATTCATCGGCATCGGGGCCTATCTGTTCGCAAGTGTTTTGGATCGTTTTTTCTCGATGTATGCTTCGATCAACTCCTTTACCAAGCTCATCGCCAAAGTGCATGGGAAGGATCTGTTTCGTCCTTGGCCCCCCCGCGCAGGAGGTCGACAGTTATTATGAACTCCCACTTGCGCTTAATCGACCAACTCTTTGACTCTGCCTACGACTTTGAATTTTTCCAAGCGATCCGTCTTCTGGAAATGTGTGATCCCACGCGAAAAGCCGTGGGACGCGACGCGGACCCAGCGCGAGAAGCAGTCCGCTTCCGCTCGTATTTAGGGCTTTCCTTCCCTGCTAGTTCGATTTTCGCCATCGAACATCCGCAGCAACTCCGAAAGTCCAACAGTGATCTGCTCATTCGACATGATGTCCCCATTATGACGGTCACTCATCTGGGATTGTACGGTCCGCAAGGTGCCCTGCCGATCCATTACACCCAGATGATGATCGAACAAGCGAGAGCGGAGGAGCCAGGCTCCAAACGCTACGCCCTGAGGGACTGGCTCGATTTGTTCAACCACCGTTTGATCTCGCTGTTCTATCGTGCTTGGGAAAAATACCGTTTTGATGTACCATTTGCTCGTCGTGCCTCGTATTTTCATTTTTTGCATCATTGGGAGTTGTATTCGGATGATGACGATGCGGGAGAAGCCCACCTCACCGGAACTTCTCTGATGTATCGCTTGGAGGAAGTCCCCGAAGACGCCTTCACAGGAATCTTGTTTAGCCTCATCGGACTGGGAATCCCGCAACTGCGGAACCGCTTGGCCGTCACGCTGCCCCCCGAGCAGAGCGAGGAAGACGATTCCACCGACACCGTGGCCCAACGTCGAGCCGTGGCTAAGATTGAGGATCTCGCCCTTCTTCATTACGCCGGTCTGTTTTCCCAAAAGCCGCCCTCGGCCCTGGGATTAGAACTATTGTTGCAGGATTATTTCCGCTTGCCGATTCGCGTGCAAAACTTCGTCGGCCAGTGGTTGAGATTGGATTCCTCAAGCGTCACCAAGTTACCCGAGGCCCATGAGCCTGACGTTCTAGGATTGGGGGTCAATTCAACTATCGGGGAAGCCGTCTGGGACTTGATGAGCAAGTTCCGCCTCCGACTCGGCCCCATGACCTACGCGCAATTTTTGGAACTCCTCCCCGACCCAACACCCAACGGCATGCGGAAAACCTTCTTTCTGCTGTCGCAGATGGTGAAATTGTACGTCGGTGACGAGTATGATTTCGATATCCAACTTTGCTTGCGTGCCGATGAGGTACCTGAATGTCAGTTGAGTGACCTAGGTGGGGGCGATCTCGGCGCTCGCCTCGGTTGGAACACTTGGGTGATTTCCTTTCCTTTTGATCCCTCCGATCCCCCTTTGGAGGATGCCATCTTTCAAGGGACCGATGCCTATGCCTTAGAACTTCAGGAAGGGTATCAGCAAATGGAATCCGTCTCTGTTTAACGCAAATCGGACGCACTGGGCCAACTTTGTGGTCGCATCGCACCGCAAAGAGATCTGCCAACGGAGGAGGCCGTACCGGATTAACGCACCGACAGCATCCAAATCATCATCATCCCGACGACAAAAAGAACGATCCCGAAGCATGCCGCCGAAGCTGTCAATAACCAGCCCGCGGCGGCATTTCCTTCCGATGGCACTTTGCGCAACGCGAGGGCCAATTCCGCCTCGATCGCTCGACGCAACGGCGGGTCATACTGCTCCCAGCGAATCGTCGCATGGTGAGAACTTGGCAGCCAGTCGATTTCCCACACAGCTATCCCCTGCAGCAGAAGTGAGGACCGCTGCGACGCATCAACATTTACCGACTCTGCCGACCAACGATGGACCAGACGCTCCCAACGCAATCCCAATCGGTTCAGCGTGTGACAAAAGGCATCGTCCAGTTGATCCCGACGCACATTGTACACCACCGAGAAATGTCGCCGATAACGGATGAGAACAAGAAGTCCCCCCACCACGCCGGCACAGTAGAGCAACCAAAGAATCACCCAGGTCGAGCCGAGTTCTTGAAAGTCCTGTTGCAAGCGATGAAGATCGCCACGCTGCCAAAACAGTCGCAGAGAATGGGTCAGAGAACTTAGAAGGACCGTCCCCCCCACCAGGAGGAACCCCGACAGACCCAGCAAAAGCCCGACGAAGTCCCAGCTCCCCTGGATCAGCGTCGGATGGCGTCGATGATTCAAGACGGCCAGCAGCATTAGATAGATCGCCGCGGGGAGAAAACAGATTACAATCGCCAATGCTCCCAGCCAGATGCGTAATAACAACGGATCCACAGGCTGATCTTCCTGCTTGCGTACCAACGAGGAAAAGTTGCTCCGGCAATGGCTTTGAGTATATCGACTCTAGCCTCGGGTGACCAGTTGTTGCCAGGCAGGGGGATCACGGAATTTGCCCGAATCGCCACGGGGGCATCTCGGTGGTGATCACGGGATTTGCCCGAACAGTCGCGATTGTATTTCGGTTTGCCAATGATACCAAAGCCAATCGCGCTCTTCGGGAGGAATGCTCTCTAAAAGTTCCCAGGCCTGTTCCGGTGCATCGGCAGCCAAATGACCAACAAGTTGGAACCGCAGTAGAGTGATTTGCTGTTGGGTTTGACTCAATTGTTGAGCCAACACAGCATTTTCGCTTTCCAAAACTCGCACGCGTTCCAGAACTTGATCGCGCACGTTTTCGACCGCCTCCCGTCGCGAGATGGCTTCCCGTTCGGAAAGCCTTGCTTCCAGCGCAATCTGAGCCGCGACGAACACACTCAACGCCAACGTCAGCACCACAATGGTGGCTACGGCAACGGTTTGCGGATAATGTTTGCAGGTCCGCCAGATCCATTCGAGCCGAGTCATCGGTCGAGCCAAAACGGGTCGGCCATCCAAAAAGTTACGCAGATCTTCCGCCAG
>CALEEC010000250.1 GCA_937949245.1 uncultured Gemmataceae bacterium
GATCCATCACGTCGGCCAGCCAGCGTTCGCCCATGGCGCGCAAAGGTTGTTCCCGATCCGCGCAACGCGGCAGTTGCAGCCGATTGTTGGGACCGATCGCCTGTCCGCTGAGAGCCAAACGCAAGGCATTGGCCCGCCCACGGGTGCTGTCCTTCTCGTCGAGCGTCGCCCGATAGGAGGGGCACATCGTGCCCCCTTGCGTTTTACGGCACACGCCTGCGCCGTTGCACAATTCAATCGAACGGAAAAAGCCCTGCTGTTTGCTGTAATCGAAGACCGTCGGCGGATCGAGTGGAGCATAGCCGGGGGGATAACGCAAGTTTTCCGTCATCGCTGGGGCATCGACGATTCGGCCAGGGTTGAACAAATTCTCTGGGTCGAACGCCCGCTTAATCTCGCGGAACGCTTGGTAGATGGTGTCGCCATACATCTTGCGGTTCCACTCGCTGCGTAGCAAGCCGTCGCCATGTTCCCCGCTGAGCGAACCACCGAATTCCAACACTAGGTCGGTCACATCTTCCATGATGCGCCGCATACGTGCCACGTCGGCAGGATCTTTCAGATTCAACAGCGGTCGTATGTGCAGACAACCAACGCTGGCATGTCCGTAGAACGCGCCATCGGTGCCATGCCGTTGCAGCGTTTCGCGGAAACGCAGAGCAAATTCCGGCAACCGATCAGGCCGTACCGCAGCATCTTCGCAAAAGGTGACCGGCTTACGATCGCCGGGCATGCCATACAGCAAGGGCATCGCGCCGCTGCGAAGGTTCCACAACGGCTCCCGCAAAGCCGGTTCGAGCGCGGGGACTGTGGCTAGCACCCCCTCGACTCCCGCCAGCCGACGCGTCAGACGCTCGATGCGATCGGCGATTTCCAGGCGATCCTCGCCGCTGAACTCGACCATCAGCAACGCGGCCGGTCGGCCGACGATCGCGGCCATTGCTTCGGCCAACGCCCGTTGACCGCGAGCCAGATCGATCAGCATCGTATCCATCAGTTCGACGGCGGACGGTTGAAATTCCAAGCAGACGGCCAAGGCATCGAGAGCGGCCCGCAACGACCGGAAATGCGGCACTAACAAGCCGCGATGCGGCGGCTTGGGCAGCAAGTTAAGCTCCGCTTCCGCAACGACGGCCAAGGTGCCTTCCGAACCGACCAACAACGGCACCAACGAACGGGCACCGTAGATCTGCCAGGCCGTCGTGCCGTTGCCTGGCGCGTTGCTCGCCGATGCCGGGGCATCGAGATACGCCGCAAGATTGTAGCCCGAAACACGCCGGATCAGGTGCGGAAATCGTGCCGCGATTTCCGAGGCGTGCCAACGCACCAGTTGTTGCAGCGTGCGGTACAGCGATCCCTCGAACGTCGGCTGCTCGGCGAGCCGACGCCATTGCTCGGGAGAGTGACTCCCCAAAGTGGTCAGCGAGCCATCCGACAACACGCACCGCAGCATTTTGACATGATCGACCGTTTTGCCGTACACAATCGAGCGAGCCCCGGCCGAGTTGTTGCCGATCATCCCCCCCAAAGTAGCCCGCGACGCGGTAGCGACATCGGGACCGAAAAGCAATCCATGCGAAGCCAAAGCACGATTCAATTGATCCAGCACGACTCCCGGTTGCACCCGTACCGTGCGGGCAGTCACATCGATCGGCCCGATCGCGTTGAGATATTTGCTGCAATCGACGATCACCCCCGGCCCAATCGATTGCCCCGACAGGGAGGTTCCCCCTCCGCGCGCAGTCAATGGCACCCGCATCTCGCTGCAAATTTGCACCACCGCGACCAAATCATCCAACGAACGCGGTAACACCACGCCCAACGGTTCGATCTGGTAGATGCTCGCATCGGTGGAATACAATCGGCGACTTGTTCCATCGAAACGAACTTCGCCGGCAATGTGCTTCCGCAAATAGCCGATCAACGATTCCCGGCGTAGCGTTTCCCAGTCGCGCATAAGACAGTCGCTGTGTTGCCACGGTGCAAGCGGTTCCCGCAGAAATCGCGTCGTTCACCCACCGTGTGTGGTGTGGGTCGGCATCTCCGGTTCAACCGGTACGCGAAAAGATCCTGCGGTTCCCGCCAGAAGCTAGTCTTTCACGGGAAGCCATTGTACTGCATCGATGATGACAAAACCATCGGCTCCGTCGTTACGGACTTCGACCGAGCCACTTTTGCCTTTGTCAAAGCGAAAGACGCCCAAGGAGTGAAAGAGTTTGTCGATTTTCGGCACCAATCGCTGATTGACCTGGAGGGTGGTTTTCCCCTCGGCGTGAGTGACGATCACCGGTACGTTGGTCGCCCGATTGGCATGGGCCGTGTACGCCAGCCGCACTTCGTACTTCCCCGTCTGAGGCAATTCTGGCATGAATAACGCCGCTTGTTTTCCCGTACCTTGCCCCCCATCGTGCCGATACCCCATGCCGACATAGGGGATCACCGAACTGCTGTACCCCTCAAAGCCGCTGCGTGTCGCTTGTTCGTCATCCACCACAATCCCTGCGAGTTGCTGGGGATCTATCCCCGTGGCTTTGCTATTGCCTGAGGCCGTGAGGATCTGTTTGTCTTGCAGCAGACGTTGTTGCAATTTTTCGTAGGGGACTTGTTGCACATCCACTTTGGCATCGATTGCCAACACCGCGGCCGTCGCGGCGCTTTGGCCCAAGATCATGAACACCGGTTCCATACGGATCGAACCATAAGCAATGTGCGAACTCGACACGCAGACCGGCACCAGCAGATTTCGGCATTCGCCCTTTTTCGGCACGATCGATAGATAACTGATGCGATATGGCCCCCCCGGACTGACCTGAATGTCGCCTTCGTTTTGCACGAACCCTTCTTTGGTGACATAGCGCATGCAGTTGTGCGAATCCATGTTGTACGATCCCATGCCAACCGACATGGAGGTTTCTCGTGTTCGTCGGCAATCGTGTTCGGTCATCACATAATCGGAAACCATGCGTCGGGCTTCGCGGACGTAGATTTGATGCGGCCAGCCGCCGTTGTCGGTGAATTCATCTTTCGGGAGTCCCCATTGGCTCATCTGCTGACGGATTTTCTGCGGCACCCGCGGATGATTCGCTAAGGTCCACATCAAACCTTTCTGATAGGATTCGTGATCCTTCAAGATCTGCTCGCGTTCCGCGTAGCTGGCATCCGGGTAGCGATGATTGCGGCCGATGTAATCGGTGCTGACCGCGCAATTGTTGTTGGTGTCGGTTTTGCCGTTAGGCATCATGTCGGGTTTCAGCGGCAGACGCAGATCGCCGGCCTCAAAATTTCGCAACAACAGTTCATATTTCGCTTCGTCATAATCCGCCGGCTTGGGGAAAGGAACGCGATTGGCCGCGACGTTGCTCATGCACATCCGATAGCAGTAAGCTTGCACCCGATGATCGCCTTCGCCGTCTTCGGGATAAGGGGGCGGATCAATTCCGAACAACAAACCGCTGGTCGGATCGCCCGGCTTGACGTAGGGATCGACCTTGACCAAAAAACGGTGATTGTGGATGTTTTTGGTGCGTTGCACGCCGTTGAGCGTTTCCCGGTATTTGGCGTTCGCCTCACGGCCAACGGTGTAACTGACGCCCGCGGCGGCCATCAGATCCCCTTCGTAGGTGGCATCGATAAACACTTGGCCGCGAAACGTCTTCCCCGACTCCATGCGAATGGCCCGAAGTTGCCGATCTTGGAGGACGACCCCCTTGCCTGCCGTGCGATCGAGTCGCTCTCGGTAGAACACCGGCACCTTCAGTTCGGCCAACATCGCACGCATGATTTTTTCCGCAACGTGCGGTTCGAACGTCCACATCGCGTCATCGTCTTTGCGGTAGAGCTTGTACTGTTCCGGCTTTTCGTATTTCCAAGCGGTCGGCTGATCGTAGTGTTTTTTCACCCGTTGATAAAACTCCCGGGCAATGCCGCCGATGACCGCTTTATTGCCCGAATCGGTCCAACCTAACCCCCCCGTCGTCAGCCCTCCGATGTGAGCGCTGGGTTCGATCAGCACGACGGTTTTGCCCATGCGTGCCGTCTGCACCGCGGCCGACACTCCAGCGGAGGTTCCCCCATAGATCACCACGTCGGCATCCATCGTTTCTTGTGCTTGCGCCGCTGGGGCCATATTCGGCAGCAACCATGCACTCAGTAGTAGCAGCGGGAGAAGGAAAAGAGTGGGCATCGGGGTGTTCCTTGTTGTGGGTGCGGAAACAGAGGTATGCGGGAGAAGAGGTCGCATCAGGGTGTTCCTTGTTGTAGGTGCAGGAACCGAAAAATCGCGTTAGGCGCAGGGTTCGGCGTCGTGGTCGCGTTCCACCTGCACCAGATTATCGAAGAATGTGGCACCTCCGCCCAGGTCGGTCAATCGGGTGCTGGTCGTGGTATTGCAGTTGACGCCGTCGGGAGTGTACCGATTCCACCACAAGCCTAAGGTGACCACCACACCGGGACGCACCGTTTCGCCGACCCGAGCCCGAGCACGGAAGCCGCCGCGGGCATTGAACACACGCACCCAATCGCCGTCGTGGATACCTCGCGTAGCCGCATCGCTGGGGTGAATCTCCAAGGTGCGGGTGCCGGCTTTCTTGCGTAGTACGTCCACATTCACAAAGGTCGAATTGAGGAACGACGGGGCCGGCGGACTGAGCAACTGCAATGGGTAGTCTTGGGCCAAGTCCGGGCGGGTGCGCGGGTCTTCGTGCGGCGGAATGTAGGTCGGTAACGGGTCCATGCCGCGTTGCGCCAGGCGTTCCGAGTAAAATTCGCACTTCCCCGAAGGCGTTCCGAAGCCTCCCAGGGCAAAAGGGGTGTAGCGTTTGGGCAGATTCAAGCGGATTGGCCCTTCGCAGCGTAACCGCTCGAGCGTGATGCCGGCGAACGCATCGGCGAACAACCCGGTACGCTGCGGCGAGGGAGTCAGAGCGATGCGGGCCAATTCGATGTCGCTGATCTCGAACAACTCCGGCTCGAAGCCCATGGCCCGAGCCAACAAGCGGAACACCTCCGTGTTGGGCTTCGCTTCGCCCAATGGAGCAATGGCCGGTTCGTTGGTCTGCACATAGAAGTGGCCATACGAGCCATGGATGTCGAAGTGTTCCAACTGCGTCGTCGCGGGGAGAACGATGTCGGCGTAGTCGGCCGTGTCGGTGAGAAATTGATCGTGGACGACAGTGAACAGATCCTCGCGACGTAATCCTGCCAACACCCGCGATTGATCTGGGCAAACCGAAGCGGGGTTGGAATTGTACACGAACAGGGCACGAATCGGCGGTCCCGGCAATTCCCCGGCCAGTGCTTCGGCCAACTGCACCATGTTGATCGTGCGCGTTCCCGGCGGAATCAGGTCGGGACGTTCCAACGCGGCATCGTGGAATGGGTAGGTTTTGCTGGTCGAGAGCAGCGCTCCTCCGCCGGGATAACGCCATTCGCCCGTGATCGCGGGAATGCAGGTGATGTTCCGCACCGCCATTCCCCCCCCGCCGTGCCGTTGCAGACCATAGTTGATCCGAATGTGATACGGTCCTCCCCGATCGCGACGGGAGCACGCCAACTCCTGGGCAAACGTCTCGATTTCACCAACAGTCAGCCCCGTGATCTCGGCCACTCGCGTCGGCGGATAGTCGCGCAACACCCGTTCCCGCAGAGCATCGGTACCCAAACAGTAGCGTTGCAGGTAGTCGTCGTCGGTATATCCATCGCGGAACAAGATGTGCATCACGGCCAAGGCCAATGCGCCATCGGTGCCGGGACGGGGAGCGATCCACCAATCCGACTTGGCCGCAGTCGGCGAACGGTACGGATCGATCGTCACGATCTTCGCACCGAGTTTGCGGGCTTGATGCATCAGTGCCCACAGATGGATGTTGGTTACCGCCGTGTTGGAACCCCAATTCACGATGTAGCGGCATTCGAAGATCGCTTCGGGATCGGTCACCGCACGGGTGCCAAGGGTGTAATCGCAGCCGAACGCCCCCGCCGTAGCACAGATGGTGCGGTCCAACAGCGACGCTCCGAGGCGATGGAAAAAGCGCCGATCCAGGCTGGCCCCCTGCAACTTCCCCATCGTGCCGGCATAACTGTACGGCAAAATCACTTGCGGCCCGTCCGGTGAAACGGCGATTTCCCGAAACCGCCGGGCAATCGTAGCGATGGCCTCGTCCCAAGAAAGGCGTTCCCACTCCCCCGCTCCTTTACGACCGACCCGCTTCAGCGGATACAGCAAGCGCTGCGGATGGTAGGTGCGTTCCAGATAGTGGGCCACCTTCTGACACAGGAAGCCTTGGGTGAACGGATGCTCGCTGTCGCCGCGTAGTTGCACGGCCCGACCG
>CALEEC010000251.1 GCA_937949245.1 uncultured Gemmataceae bacterium
TGCGTTTTGCCGTCCACCCCCGGAAGCCCCGACCAACTTGGGGCCGGCGCGCCGATGTTCAGGGTTTTGTTGAATTCTCCTGCCGGCGAGAGCGAGGCACCCCAGCACAGTAGTACGCCGGCACACCAGGAAGCAACGCGATTCATGGGAGGTTCTCCGCAGCAACTGCAACATCCAATCTATGGAAGGAAGTTGAGGCACTTGAGAGTTACCTTAGCAATCGCTTGCGGTAACGACTACGGTGCCCCCTCCACGGAGGCACGGTACGACAGGTCAGCGAACCCCAAGCGACCTGGGCACCTACGGCCGACGTACTGATTCGGTTTGAGGTTCATGTAGGCTATGTGGACGACGAAGCATTGAGCAGCGAACGCACCGTGGCGACAATGGTTTCGATCTCGGCCATGGCTCCGAGGCCGACATCTCCACAAGCGAGTTGCTTTTCGATGGGAGGAACAATCCGCAACGTCGGACTGCGTTCGTTGATGCAAGCGATGATTGCGGCTTCGTCGAAGTGGCCGGGGATATGTGCGGCCCCGGCATCCAGGGCAATGCCGCGCAAGTGGCGACGGGTGAACGGATGCTGCCACATCAACGTATTCATAGCCGGCGCGAGGACGACCGGTTTTTTCAGATCCCAAGCACGCCAAACACAGCTCAAGGCATTGTCGCACAGGCCGTTGGCGAGCTTGGCCAAGGTGTTGGCATCGAGCGGCGCGATGAGAAATAGATCGGCCCAGCGGCGTAGTTCGATGTGCAGCACTGGTTCGCCGAGTTGGAAACGTCGGCCCTCGGCTCGGCCCGGCCATTCGTCTTCGTCCAACAGGATCGCCTCACGATCCCGGGTGGGGGGATCGGTCCGCGTTGGCCCGACTTGCGTCGGATCGAAGAAATAAGTGGCCGACGCAGTGGCTAAGACCTTGACGGCATAGCCGGCCTCACGCAGAGCGGCTTCCAGATGGGGGGTGCGGATCGCGGCCACCGAGCCGGTCACTCCCAATAACACGTTTGCCATTGTTGCGATCCTTGTACATCTGGGCCAACACGTCGAGCAAACGCTCGGGGAGTTCAGCTCGCGGGATCAGTGTGTATTCACCATCGATGGGACCGAGCAGTGCCCCGTGAGGGACTTGCTCGAGGGTGTTGGCCACCATCAAATCTGCCTCGGAGTATTGGCGGGAACGCTCCGCGAGGTCGCGTAATTCCTCGATCGTCTTGCCGACTTCCAACTTAAATTTCACCACCAGCCCCCGAAAGTTCCAATCTCTGCGGACGCGATCGATGAGTTTCGGAGCGCGGACGAGGCGTAGCCACAATTCCGGCTCGGCACTGGGGATTTTTCCTGCCGAGCGATCGACCAACGTCGGCTTATCGGCGGCGCTCCAGTGGTGCTGGATCGGATCGAAGGTCGTTCCCGTTTGCGGGGCAAAGACCCCGGCGACCAGGTAATCACTGACGGCGGCGCTGTGGATAAGGATGTCCACGGGACGCGTGGTCAATTCCTCTGCCATTAGATTGGCCAAATCGTCAAAAGAATGGTAGGTCCGTTGTCGCCAAGAATCGGAGGCTTGGGCGGCAGGGGGCAGCAGCGACGCCGTTGTCTCGGGTTGCGAGGTCAGCAGCGTGACCCGATGGCCCCGTTTCCAAGCTTCGATCGCGATGCCGGCCCCGGTTCGCCCGGAGAAACGATTGGTCAAGACCCGTACTTGATCCAACGGAACCGAGGTGTTTCCTGCCGTGACCAAGATCGAAGCCGGCATCGCGGGGATCTCATTAAAAACGTGCGACGGAAAACCCAAGTCCGAGGTCATTTCTTCGATTGGTTCAGCGAGACGGCTTTGGGCACCGACAGCGAAGCGAGGTGTCGCAGCAACGCTTCGTTGGGATCGCCGTACACTTGGACCAATCGGGGCAACAACGGCGGAGCCGGGGTCGGTTGCCGGAGTTGCTGGAGATATTCTAGCAGCACTCGGCGTGCTTCGCCGCGGTCGCGTAGCATCATGTGGACCCAAGCCCAGGCTTCGCGGTACTCGGGTTTTTTCATGTGATCGACTTGAGTCAGCCGTTCCAAACGAGCCAAATCGGGGCGGAAGCTTTGAGTTCGCAAGGTCTGCAAGTGGTCGGGATTGACTCCTTGATACTCCGGGGGCAGCTCGAAAAATTCGGCAATGCCTTCATCCAACCACAACGGCACCTCGTGCAACACCGAATGCAACAAGGCGTGCGTCAGCTCATGGCGGAGGTCTAAACGCAGATGATCGCCCCAGAAGGTGTACACCGACAGATCATCGCCGCCCCCGAAGCGCGGTTGGGAAATGAAAAACGCTCGGCGATCGGGAAGGTCACGATACCAGAAGCCCATGTACTCCCGATATTTGGCTTGATCGGCGAAGATGTAGACCTGAATGCGTGTCGCCGCTGGGGGCAGTTTCAGTTCCTGATACACCTGCTCGCGTAGATCGCCCAGTTCCTCCAGTTGCTTGCGATAGCTTTTCAAGTCAAAATCGGCAAAGAAGAGAAACTGCGACAAGGCAAGCTGATGCTGCGTCGGCAAGGGCGGACCACCGACGGCGGCGGTCAGCTTGGTCGCCGCAGATGGGGACAGCAACGGGGGTTCCGGTTGCAGTCGGTCGTGACCGAATCCGAACGATCGGCAACCGGTCGTCCAGGGGGCCAACAGAAGTAAGACGACAGCGCATCGGCTCAGCCGACCTCGGCAGGGCAGATTCGGGAGAAGCATCGGCTGTATCATGCCGGTGTCCTTGTGCCAGAGTCCTTCCGTGCTAGCAACGATATACCCGATCGTCCTGATCCTTGACTAGGTGAAACCTGTTGTTCTGACACAAGTCTGAGCGTCTGTCGCGATGCCTGCCGAAGCAGCTAGGTTCCGCCATCGCTTACGCTTAAATCGGTTATCGCGTTTCGAGACTTGAAACCTTGTCGGGAAGCCCCAACGTTGCCAATCTTCCACAACGGACTTAAGTCCGCCGCTCAGATGCAAGAGCGGGATCCCTCGATCCGTCGAGCGGCAAGCAAAATTTCGGCACCTTGGTCCAGTCAGCGCTTTGCTTGGCAGGGAGAGTCGGTTACACTCACAGCAAGAGAGATTGGCCACTACCTAGATCCGCAGGAATCGTTTGTCATGTCCCTCCCAGATCTACAGATACGACAACTCCATCGCCGCGCCTTTTTGGGAAAGTTCGCTTGTGGTTTCGGTGGCATCGCCTTGGCGTCGCTGTTGGAACCGAAATTGTTCGGGGGGACACCGAAGCCGCCGGAAGTGAAAGTAGCCCGTTGGCCCGGCGTGGTTCAACCGCTGCATCATGAGGCCAAAGCCAAGCGGGTCATCTATCTGTACATGGCCGGGGGACCGTCGCATCTGGAAACCTTCGACTACAAACCGAAGTTGGCCGAGATGAACGGTCAACCGATGCCCGAATCGATCACCAAAGGCCAACCGATTGCCCAACTGCAAGGTGCGAAGCTGACTTGTTTAGCTCCGCAGCATCCGTTCGTTAAGGTGGGACAATCGGGGCAGATGATTTCGAGCATTTTTCCGCATTTGGCTACGGTAGCCGATGACATTTGCATCGTGCGTTCATTGCGAACGGAAGCGATCAATCACGATCCGGCTCACACGTTCATGAATACCGGCACGCTGATATCGGGTCGGCCGAGTATGGGATCGTGGGTGTGGTATGGCTTGGGAAGCGAGTCGGACAATCTGCCGGGGTTCGTCGTGTTGACTAGCACGGGGCGTTCCGGGCAGCAGCAGCCGATTGCTCAACGACAATGGCACAGCGGCTTTCTACCGGGGCAGTTTCAAGGGGTGCATTTTCGCTCCAAGGGCGAGCCGGTGTTGTACGTCGGCAGTCCGCAAGGAGTGACGCCCCAACGGCAACGCGATGTCGTTGGGGCCACGCAGGCGTTGAATCAATTGTTCGATCAGCAAGTGGTTGACCCGGAGATCGAAACGCGCATCACGCAGTATGAGATGGCGTTTCGCATGCAAACCAGCATTCCGAACCTGATGGATTTCTCCGACGAAACCCAAGAGACGCTGCAACTGTACGGTGCCCAAGCCGGCGATGGGTCGTTCGCGTCCAACTGCTTGTTGGCTCGGCGATTGGCCGAACGTGGCGTCCGCTTCATTCAGTTGTACCACCGCGATTGGGACCATCACGGGGGCATCAAGAATGACATCGCGGTGGTCGCCAAAGAAGTCGATCAACCGATGACGGCATTGCTGAAAGATCTGAAACGCCGTGGCCTGCTGAAAGATACGCTGGTCATCTGGGGGGGCGAGTTTGGCCGTACCCCGATGGCCCAAGGGGGCGGACGCGATCACCACATCAAAGGCTTCAGCATGTGGTTTGCCGGGGGAGGCATTAAGCCGGGGATCAGCTACGGCAACACCGACGAGTTCGGCTACAATGCCGTGGAAAACGTTGTCGAAGTGCATGATCTACACGCGACCATGTTGCACCTGTTGGGGGTCGATCACGAACGTTTGACGTTCCGCTTCCAAGGGCGCGATTTCCG
>CALEEC010000252.1 GCA_937949245.1 uncultured Gemmataceae bacterium
GCAGGCGGACTATCGCCGCTTGTGGGAACTCGGTCGGTCTGTCCGCGAGGCCCACATCTGCGGTTCCCAGGTGCTGCCGATCGGCTCGGTGTTGTTGGATTTGGAACGTCTGTTCGAGCGTTACATGGTTCGCGTCCTGCGTCGTTGGGCCAGCGCAGAGGCTCAAGTCGTCGAACAACCTCGCTTCCGCTGGAGAGGCCTGTCCGAATCGGCATCGCTGGAACTACGGCCCGATGTGCTACTGCGCCGAAGCGATGGAAGCGAATGGATCATCGATGCCAAATGGAAACGCTTCGCTGGTGTGCCGAACTTGGCCGATGTGCATCAGGTGTTGGCCTACGCGGCCGGGTTCGGCCTTCCGCAGGTGGGTTTGGTACTGCCGGCACGTCGAACGCGGCTGGGCAGTTGGCATTCGCCCCGATCCGCGGTTCGATTCTTCGTTCACGGATTGCGCGTCGATGGTAGCCAAGCCCAACGCGAACGGTCGGCCCGCCGTTGGGTCCGTATTTTGATCGCCACGGAAAAATAACCACCGAGGAGGTGCCCCCACCCCCATGCTCATCCATACACGATCCAAACAATGGCATCGATTGCAACGATGGAATATGAAAGTGTGATGAATCCTCCGATGGACGGATCAGAGACATGCTTGCGAAGGCCAGATCTCACCGAGTAGAATTCACTAGGCTGAACCTCCTCCCGTTCTGGCCCGTCGTTTTCAGCAACACCGCCGCGGTCCCGGTGGATGGAGACGCATCGAGGCCAGTAGAGAGAAAGGCAACCGCTGATGAATTCCAACCGCTACTCGGCTCTAGACGCGAGTGTGTTGGTCTTGAACAAAATGTTCTTGGCCGTCCACATCATTTCGGTTCGTAGAGCCTTCTGCTTGTTGTGCAAAGAACTGGCGGAAGTCGTCAGTTTGGAAGAAGGTCAGTTCATGACCTACGATTTCGAGACTTGGCGTGAGGTCAGCGAGTTCCGGCGAACGCATTTTCGTCATGAAGATGACGATTGGGTGATCACGGCCAACAGCGAGATTCAAGCCCCCCGGGTGATTCGCCTGTTGTCGTATGACAAAGTGCCCAAGCAGACGGTGAAATTCAACCGTCGCAACATCTTCGCCCGGGACAACAATCAGTGCCAATACTGCGGCAAACGCTGCCCCACGTCGGAACTGAGCCTGGATCATGTGATTCCCCGCAGTCAAGGGGGAGCGACGACGTGGGAGAACATCGTTTGTGCCTGCGTGGAATGCAATGTCCGCAAAGGCGGGCGCACGCCGAAGCAAGCGCACATGACGCTGATCAAGAAACCCGAAAAGCCCAAACGCTCGCCCTTGTTGAACTTAAAACTCACTCAGCGGAAGTATCAGTCATGGCAATCGTTCTTGGATAATGCCTACTGGTCGGTAGAACTGAAGTGACCGCGACATCCCTCGACCCACGAGAACCCCTCTCGTGGGTCGAAGTGTTTACGGGACGGGGCCAGCCGCTTTGGCGCCGACCGTAACCGGAATGTGCCTCTCCCTGGGACGGAAAAGGTTCGCGGAACGGAACAAGTTCGGCTCCCGGCCGAGCAGGTGCCACTATTTTTTCCGCATTTCGATCAAACTCGCCAGATACGACACACCGTCGCCGCGCGCCTGCGCTACTTCGGAAAGCGTCGCCAAATCGTTGACGCGATGGCACAACTCGTAGACATCAGGACAGGTCAACGGCCGATAGGGATTGCCTTCGATGAGATACTCACGGGCAAGGTGCAAAGCCTCGGTTTCGCGTTGTAGTTTCAACAACAGATTGACCATCACCTCGGCCGGCAATGTGTTACCTTCGGCCGACGATGCCGCGATTTTCGCTCGGAAGTGCAACAGATTTTCTTCGACCTGCACCCCGGCCAACAGATCGAAATAACAACGCCAATCGAAGTAGGGCCGCTCAAACGGCGGATCTTCTTGAAGTTGGAAGGTACTGCCGAGCCGTTGGCCGTAAGCACACAGTTCCCGCGCCCATTGCAGTTCTTCACCGCCGCTGGACAGATGCAAAGCGAAACGCAGGACGGAACTGAGATGGGAGGTATCAATATGATAGCTATCTTCCCCGACCAGATCGGGATACGCAAGCAGAAGCGCTTCCACCCCCAATTCCGGGGCCGGTTCAATGCCACGCGACGCCAGATCGCTGCAGAGGCGTTCGCGCAATTGGTCGTACAGGTGCCGTAACAATTGACGGATGCAGTAGTTCTGCAGATCGCGGTCGTCACCGAAGTTTTTGTAGCTGTACATCGTGATGGCATTGCAGATGCCGTTGCGTTGCAAGATCAGGTCGAAGCCCTTTTTGGGATGGACGCCTTGATTCCAAGCGATCTCGATGACGGCGGCGACATCGTCATCGTCGCGGGGTTGATAGGCTTCGAGGGCGTCCCGCATCCGCATCGGTTCGCCGAGCATGTGAAAGAATTGCCAGGCGGCCGACAGATTGCCGCGTTCGATGCACCATTGCCCGACGGCTCGCCCCGCCTCGCGGATGGCGTCTTCATAGGCATCTTGCCATCGATCGGGTAACGAAGCCGCCGGACCAGCCGGGAAGGCACTGATGCCCCATTCGACGCGTTTTTTGACCAACATGGCATAAAAATATGCGGTGGGATCGCCGATGTCTCGAACGGCCTGACACAACGCTTCTGCCGCGGCGACTGGCCCTTGGGATTCGAGCGTATGGCGGAGTTGCGAATAGATTTCGGCAGGCAAGCGAGGCTTAGCGGGCGCTTCGGTGTCGAGGTCGATCATCGGCAAGGACTCCAAACGAGGGGATGGCAGAAGGCAAGCTACGTTTATCCTAGCAGCTTAACGGAGCTTCGGCGATGCGAGGTCAGCTCATGGCCAGGTTTATTGCCCCCCAACGCGAAACCCCCACTTCGCGCCGCACGATCCCCTTCCGAGCGGCGGGCGTCAGATCCGCCGTGGCGGCGCAACCTCCAGGGGACTAAAGCCCTTCGCTCGCGGCTGACGCCCCCCGCTCGCCGTTCGCGGCCGCTCGCGGGAGAAGGTGACGACTTCCGACGGAGCATTCGCTCGATTACGTCGCGTCGCCGGGATGGCTCTCCCCGGAACCGAGACTTGATACCATGATTCATCAGGTGGTCGTCGTGATGATCCGATCATCGGCTGAACGTGGAACGCCAAGGAGAAAGGAATCGGGGGTGGAAGGAGTGTCTTTGCCCATCGATGCGGTTGTGCCGCAGTTGCTCGAACAGTTGCGCACCGCGTCGGCCGTGGTGCTGTCCGCGCCGACCGGAGCAGGGAAGACCACTCGCGTCCCGCTCGCGGTGCTGGAAGGGCTTCGGCCGGCGGGCGAAATTCTGTTGTTGGAACCGCGCCGCCTGGCCGCTCGGGCCGCCGCTCGACGAATGGCTTACGAACGCGGGGTTCGACTCGGGAGCGAGATCGGCTATCACGTTCGCTTCGATCGCTTGGCGAGTCGGCAAACGCGGATTTGTGCCGTCACCCCGGGAATTTTGCTGCGGCGGCTGATCGATGATCCATTCCTCGAATCGGTCAGCATCCTTGTGTTCGACGAATTCCACGAACGCGGCTTGGAAAGTGATCTCGCCCTCGGAATAGTTCGGCTGCTGCAAACCACGGTGCGCCCCGACCTAAAGCTGATCGTGATGTCGGCGACCCTCGAGATACAGCGGATTGCCTCGTACCTGGGAGATTGCCCGATCGTGGTCAGCGAAGGCCGTTGTCATCCGGTAGACATTCGTTACGAGCCACGACGCAGCGAGCAACCTTGGCCCAGCGCGACGGCCGAGGCTGTGCGTCGGATCGCGGTCGAGACACCTGGCGATGTCTTGGTCTTTCTCCCCGGCATGGCCGAGATTCGTCAGACGCAACGCGAATTGCAGGCATGGGCCGACGCGGCTGGCATCGCAGTCTTGCCGTTGCACGGCGATTTGCCCCCTGAAGAGCAAGACGCAGCCTTGCTGCCCGGCCAGCGCCGAAAGGTCGTGCTCTCGACCAACGTCGCCGAAACCTCGGTAACCGTCGAAGGGATAACGGCCGTCATCGATACCGGTTTGGCTCGCCTGCTGACGTTCGACGCCGAATTGGGGTTGGATCGTTTGGAATTGATGCCGATATCGCGTGCCTCGGCCCAGCAGCGAGCCGGCCGAGCAGGACGCACCCAGCCCGGCATCTGTGTTCGTTTGTGGAGCGAAGATGCCCATCGGGCACGCCCCGAATCGACCGAAGCGGAAATTCGCCGTATCGATCTGGCCGGGGCCGTATTGCAGTTGGCCGCTTGGGGGGAAAGCGATCTGGCGCACTTCCCCTGGCTCGAGGCTCCCAGTGCCAACGCCGTCGAGCAAGCGACGCAATTGCTGCAACGGCTTGGAGCGATCGAATCGGGCCGACTGACCGAACTGGGGCGAGCGTTAAGCCGGTTGCCGGTGCATCCGCGGATCGGTCGGTTGCTGTGGGAGGGTGCCCGACTCGGCGTCGCGCCGCGAGCCGCCTTGGCAGCCGCGCTGTTGTCGGAACGCGATGCGTGGATGCGTCCACTACGGGGAACCACGGCAGGACCAACGGATCGCCCCGCGACCGAATCGGATGTGCTGGATCGAGTCGAGGCTCTCGAAGCCTTTGAGCAGACCGGAACGGTGCATTCGTTCTTAGGCGAATTGCACCGTGGGAAGGCGACATCGATTCTGCGGACCCGCGACGCCCTGCTGCGCACGCTGCGCGAGGAGATCGGCAGTGAGTCGGCAACCGGGGCGAGGTCGTCGGACGAAGCCTTGCTGCGTGCGTTGGTCGCGGCGTATCCCGATCGCTTGGCACGTCGGCGCGAGCCGAACCGTCCGCGGGGAATCTTGGTCGGCGGCCGGGGCATTCGTTTGGCCGACGATTCCGGCGTTCAGCACGCCGAGTTGTTCTTGTGCGTCGACGCCGAAGCCAAGCCGACCGAAGCCCTAGTCCGCCTCGCCTCGGCAGTACGCAGCGATTGGCTGCCCCAACAACTGCTGCGCGAAAGCATCGAAGTGGAATTCGACGATGCAAGCGAATGCGTTCGCGCCCGCAAACGCCTCCGCTTCGACGATCTGTTACTCAGCGAAAGTCTGGCCCCCTTGCCGGATGCGGAAATCGTCGGCCAACTCTTAGCCGAAGCCGCGATTCGGCAAATGCCCAAGGTGCTGCCCAGCGCCGAATCCTCCGCGGGGCAATGGCTCGTTCGGCTCCGTTGCCTGCGACAATGGCTGCCGGAACGCTCTTTGCCCGAGTTCGACCACGACCAATTAGCCGAGGTGGTCCGACAGTTGGCCGTCGGCTTGCGTTCGTTCGAGGAGTTACGCCAAGCGGATTGGCGGACCGCGTTGCAAAGTCGGCTTGCAGTTGCGGAACGCACCCTGATCGACCGAGAAGCCCCCGAACGGTTGACGGTTCCCAGTGGTAGTCGCATCGCGTTGCGTTACGAAGTGGGCCGACCGCCGATCTTGGCGGTGCGTATCCAAGAGGTGTTCGGCTGGAAGGAGACACCGCGGATCGCGGCCGGGCGAGTGAAAGTGTTGTTGCACCTGCTGGCACCGAATTTTCGACCGCAGCAGGTGACCGATGATCTGGCCAGTTTTTGGGCCAACACCTATCCCTTGGTACGCAAAGAATTGCGTGCCCGCTATCCGAAACATGCCTGGCCGGAAGATCCGACGACGGCCGAACCGCTCCGCGGCCCGAAACGCACGCGGCAGGAATGAATCGGCTCGCGCTTCAGGGCAGATCGATTTCGAGGTGGAACAACGGTCCCGGCCGGCCCGCTTGATACCCCAGGCGCAGCTCGGCCACGATTTTCCAGGGATGTTGCGTCGATTCCGAGCGTTGCAGTTCCGCCGTCGCTTCGCTCAATGGCCGCTCCGCCGTTGCAGGTTGGCCTACATAGCGAGCCAACCATTGATTCAACCACTCGGTGTACGCTGCGACGTCCATGCCGGGCTGAAAGCGACTGGCCGCTTCGGTCAGCAGCATTTGCGCGAACCGACCGACGCATAATTGCGTGTCGATCCGATGTACCAGGGCTTCCGGGGAATCTTCTTCCACTTGGCGGAGCATCGGCAAATCCAAGAACGCCGCCCAATCCGAAGTCGAACCGACCAACGGAATGATGCCTTGCGTGGCTAACTGATAGGCGTCGTTCGTCAGCAACCGAACCTCGACGGGACCGACCCATTCGGTGCCGTCGCGGCCACGGAACAGGTGCATCGGCAGCGATTCGACCCGGCCCCGCTCCGGCCCCGTCATGGGCAGAAACCACCCCTGCAAGCGGAAAGCCCGAGCGACATGAACGGCCAAAGCCCAAATGGCCGATCCCCAATTGTAGCCCTGCGTCGGCACGGTCGCACGGATCGTTTCCTCGTAGTCGAACGCTTCGACTTGCCGCGAATCGCGACCGTAAGGCACCCGCACCAAGACGCGCGGCAAGATCAGAGCCAAGAACGAACTTTCGGGCGCTTGCCGCAACTCGTGCCATTGGGGGCAGGTGACCAACAGAGCCTCGGGAGAGCGTTCGGCAAAACTCGTCGCGCCGAACAGAGCCGGCGCTACCGCAGCGACCAGCGGCGCTTGCACTTTGGCCATAAGCCGCCCCAGCGATGCCAGGAGTTTCACTTCCTCCGCCTGTGTGGGATCGAAGACAAAGTCGGCCAGAAAGATGCCGCACGGGGTCGCACCGGAGCGTGCCCAGATGGGATCGTACAGCAGTCGAGTCAAGCCGGCATTGTCGCGGAGTTCGTCCCGCTGCAGGTCGAGCAAACGGAGTTTGAGGTCGCTTCCCGTCTCGGCGTGTTTCACCAGATAACGCAGCCCACGCCAAGTGGCTTCGAGGCGTTGGAAGTCGGGATGATGCAAGATTTCGTCCAGTTGCCAGCTGAGTCGGCGATCGATGGTGCGGATCGTCTCATCGACGGCTTGCGAAATCGTGGTCGAGGTCGTGCGTGTGCCCCGCAGAGCCTCGCGGATCAGATCATCCACCAGAGATGGTTCCGGCTTGGCCGCGACGACCGGCGGAGCTTCTTCGCCCAACAACGAAGCCAACAATTGGGCCGGGTCACGGACGCTGGGCGTGACTTCCGCCGCGGCCGAGGGAGCGGTCGTCGATTTGGACTTCGAAGCCTCCGGGGAAGAACGCAGCCCGGCCAGTGCCGGAGATTGAGCGATTGCCAGGTCGATGAATCGATCCAGATCGGCGATACTCTGGAACTGGGGGCGGCGTTGGTCCAGCTCGTGCCGCAGTTGGAGGGCGGAACGCAACAGCGGCGTTTGTTCCGCAATGCCGGCGGGTTCCCAGTCGTCCCAGCAACGGAAACACAGTTCGATGCGTAGCGGCAAACCGGTATCGGTAAAGCGATTGGGAACCTCCAGCGTGAGCCGAGGTGCGAGCCGATCGAGCAACAACGGCAACTGGTCGCGATCGATTTCGTACCAGCGGCGCTGGTCGAGCGGCGTTCGAGCCACCGTAGCGCCACTATGCAGATCGGCGAGAATGCCCAGCACGAAAGGCGTTTCCTCACGCACGAAGACATCGTCCGTTTCGCCGAGTTCACGGGGATCGGCAGCCGAGAAACGAAATGAGCCAAAGTTTTCACGGATGCGGGCCATCGCTGCGTTCCTCCGGGGCCAATCTGCGGTTGCCTGGGAATTTTACAAAACCAGCCACAAAAACGCGAACGGAAATCAGGAACCCAGCGGTAGCAAAGACGGCCGGACCTTGTCGCTTCTTTCGTAGATCGGGAGAGCCTCGGACAACCAATTTTGCAAGTTAGCGATTCGGCGTTCGTGGCTGGGATGGGTGGAGAGAAATTCGGCGGTCTTGTTGCCGCTGGTGGCTTTGCTCATCCGCACCCAGAAACGGGCGGCCTCGCGCGGATCGTAACCGGCGCGAGCCATCAAGAGGATGCCGATATGGTCAGCTTCCGCTTCATGTTCCCGGCTATAAGGCAGCAGGATGCCGAGCTGGGCACCCGCACCGAAGGCCCCCAGAAGCATGCGTTGTTTCTGCGGGTCCATATCGCGCACGGAGACAGCCAACGCGAGTTGGCCAATTTTCGCGAGTTGTTGTTGGGCCATGCGTTCCGCTCCGTGCCGGGCCAAGGCATGCCCGATTTCATGCCCCATGACCGTGGCCAAACCTGCGTCGGACTCCGCGACGGGGAGAATGCCGGTGTAGACGACGACTTTTCCGCCCGGCAGACAAAAGGCGTTGATCTGTCGATCACGGACGACGTTGAATTCCCAATCAAAGTTCGTCGGCCAGCGGATGCCCATTTTTTTACGCAATTCGGGATCGCGGGACGCCTCGGCGAGTCGTCGGCCGATGCTGCGTACCTCATCGACAATCGGGCCACCGGGCAGAACGGGAGAGCGGCTGAGAATCTCGTGATACGCTTGAGCACCGAGAGCCTTTTCTTGTTCCGGCGACATCTGAACGATTTGCGTGCGTCCGAAAGGGCCTTTCTGGCAGCCACGCGCTGCGAACATGCCCATGACCACGATGCCGATTAGAATCGGAAAAATCCGCGAAACCAGTCTCGAAATATTGTCGTTGTCCATGAAAGGCATCGCCGAAAAATAGCGAACTCCGCTACCACTCCCTCGAGGAGAAGCCATTCTCTCCAGGGAAGCGGGAATGCTCGGCATCACCTTCCCGCATCCCGGCCAAGCACCGTCCGATCAGCTTCTTCGGAACGATGCAGCTAGCGGCTGAGTCCCCGAGATCGAAGTTTCCATCACTTCTGTGACCATGTATCGATGGGTGCCTGGGATCGAATTTCGCTCCAGGCACCTTCGTGACGACGCATCGATTAGTACCCGGTATCGACTTTGGCTCCGCTGGTCGAACCGGCACCTGTGCCTTGGTAGCGAGCGTGCCATTTCTCGGCAGCGCGGAGCGATTTGAACTGTTGCATGTCCAGCCCATAGGTGGCCCACCAGGGGGACGCAGTTTTCACCACGATGTCGTGGATGGTGCGAACGCGTTCAACGCATTCGGTCTTGGCGAATTGATCGCGGCCTTCAAAGGTGTCTTGCAGGAAATATTCCTTCCAAAATGCCCGGCCTCCGAGTACACCGCTGGCACCGCAAGCCATCGCGATTTCGACTTGTTTCTTGTAATCGGGGAAATCGACTCCGGCGCTGAGCAGCACCCAAGGCTTGACACAAGCCGCGGTAAGTTTCTTGCAATTTTCTCGCAGCGTCGCTTCGCCGTCTTTCAGATGACCGGGGAATTCCGCTTTGTAGACATCGCAATAGCGGCTGAGATATTTGGCCGATTCGATCACGGTTTCCGCTTTCCGCTCCAAGAAAGACGGCGAGTCTTTCTTTTCCCCACCAAAGGGGAAGGCGACCGGTTCCAGCAGCATGAGAATGTCATGCTTCTTGCACTCTTCGTAGATGGTTTCAATGAGTTTGAATTGGTGTTCCGCACTTTCGAGTTCGGTAGGCTCGAAAGGGGCGAGGAGTTTGACGGCGTCGGCCCCGCAATTTTTGATTTTTTCAACGCTCCACCCCGGCTCGACGGCACCGAGGGGGGCACCTACTTTGCTCTTGTCTCCGCCGGAGCGTTCGACACGGACCAGCACCCCTGTCTGCGGAGGAATCGAGTAGGTGGCAATGCTGTTCCAGTAGCCGTAGTAGGCATCGACAAGAATGGCACTGCAATGCGGTGCCAAGGCGCTGGCAAGATGGATTTTGGCCTCGACGACCTCTTCGTAGGTCGGTTCGCGTTCGCTGCCCTTTTTCTTGAAGGCATCTTTCATCATCGAAATCATCGAGCTGTTTTGATCGGTGGCCACCATCGTCAGAGTGCCGTTCGGATTGCTGATGCGTTGCAGGCCACGCAGTTTACCGGGGGTCAGGCCGAGGCCATGAAGTCGAGTGACCGAACGAAAGTTCGAGCTGGCCATGTGCGAAATCTCCTGTAGGCACGAGAGCGTTTCAGTCGTGAAGTAAGAATTCTAGAGCTTTCCCGAGCTGCGGCAAGCAGATGCCCTGGGGCCAAACAACCGTCACGCATCAGGCGCATGCTTTCGTTCTGGCCGGACGCTGTCTGCCGCGCCTGCCATGCCGGAAACTCTCGATCAGGAAGGCCGTTGCGGGTTCGTGAGTGCAGGTCAATCAATTCGGTCGTTGGGGGTTCGAGTCCCGTCGTCCTCGCTGATGCCATCCGATGCAACCTGACGCAAAACGGCGTCAGGTTGTTGTGTTTCAAGGACTTGCGGCGACAGCGTTGATTCCGGAGAAACAAGTCC
>CALEEC010000253.1 GCA_937949245.1 uncultured Gemmataceae bacterium
ATGTCGGCCGTTGCATCGGTCAGCACGCCGGGAGTGTTGCCGATCCGCACGCCACGGGCCGTGGCCGCGGCCACATCGATATTGTTGAAGCCGACCGCGAAGTTGCTAACCACCTTCAGACTCGGCCCGGCCGCGTCGAGCAGGGCGGCGTCCACGCGATCGGTCAACAGGGTGACCAACCCATCGAGGCCACGCACCTTTTGGCGCAGCACTTCCGCACTAGGAGGCAAACGTTCCGGCCAGACTTCGACATCGCACACAGAGGCCAGCATTTGTAGCCCCACATCGGGAATCTGCCGACAGACGAAGACACGCGGCTTGGCAGCACTCGACATACGCGAACCCTTCAGCACTCATGGTTGGGGAACAAGTCTGCGGACACCATGCAATCGCGGAAGCCTCCTCCGCGACGGCGATCATTCTACGCCGAGTTGGCCCAGATGCGACAGCGCAACGGCTTGCAATCCCCAATTGAGCGGGAGGCGTCAGCCTACCGTGTTTGGAGTCGCACGAGGCGTTGGCACCACGCATTGCACGGTGGGCTGACGGTTGCTGTTCGGAGGAGCGGGGCAATCGCCCAAGTTGCTTGACGCTAGTCCGCAGATCTACACGACAGATGGCCCGATTTTTCCTCCGCTTGCTTCCGGCAATTCGCTCGATTATACTGTTCGCTTGTACCGATTCGAGCCCAACCGCATGGACGTGTACTTGCCGAATCCACGCTACGGAGTCTGTCTGCATGCCGACCACATCCCCAGCGCATAGTTCCACTTCCCTACTCGCTCGCCAGTTGGTCCGCTGGCGTGAACGGTTGATCGATCTTTCACGGCGCAATCCGTTGATCACGCTGCGTGCGTCTCGGCGGGGCCATCTGACGCTGTCGCAACCGGACCTACTGACCCTTTTCGAGCGGTTGGCCTGTCAGCAGTCGGCATGTCGATTCTGGAATCCGCCTTGCCCCGATGAAGAGACGCTCGATACGCGAACCCGGCTTCAACCCCGACCTGATGAGATCGTCTGTGGCGATCTCGATCGCCGAGAATTGCACCAAGTACTGCAACAACTGTTCCGCCGAGCACGGGCCGATCGCATCGAGCGAGGATTGCATACGCTGCATGTCGGCTTCGGTTTGCTCGAATGGCCTGATGCGACCAATCCTCAGGGAACGCCGTTGTGTTCGCCTTTGTTGCTGTTGCCGGTGCTTTTGGCTCGGCCACATCTGACCGCGCCGTTCGAGCTTTTAGCTACCGAGGAAGAACCATTCCTCAACCCGGCCTTGGAAGCTCGGCTGCTACGCGATTGCCAATGGCGTCTGCCGGCTTGGAGAAATGACGACGCCAACGCCAACACTTCCTTGGCAGACTACCTCGGCACCGTCGAGCAACTGCTGCCGAAGCAAGCCCCCTGGAAACTCGTGCGTCGCGCCGTGCTGACGGTGTTGGCGTTTGACAAGGGGGTAATGCACCAAGACCTCACCACGCACGCCGAAACCGTGCTGGCTCACCCGATCCTACGCCGACTGGCCGGGGAAAGCCACGACCCCCTGCCGACGTTGGATCTACCGACCGATGCGGAACTCGATCGCCTCGACGAGAGCCACGCTACCTACCGCGTTCTGGATGCCGACGCGAGCCAACGCCGGACCCTCGAAGCGGCGCGCCAAGGGCACAGCTTTGTTCTGTTCGGCCCCCCCGGCACGGGCAAAAGTCAAACGATCGCCAATTTGATTGCCGATCGCTTGGCCGCGGGCCAAACCGTGCTGTTTGTCAGCGAGAAAATGGCCGCTCTGGAGGTGGTCCATCGCCGACTTAAGCAAGTCGGTTTGGGGGATTTCTGTCTCGAGGTTCATTCCCAATTGGCTCAGCGGAACCGAGTCGTCGCGGAATTGTATCGCTGTTTGCATGCCGATAAACCCGCTGCCGAGTCGCCCGAGGTCGAGGCCGATTTCCACCGGCTCCACCAGGTCCGCGCGAAGCTGATCTCGCTGCGAGAAGCGTTGCATCGGCGTCGCGGTTCGTTGGCTTGGAGCATCTTGGACGTGGTGGATCAGTTGACCGAATTGCGATCGGCCCCGGCATTGGCTTGGACGCCCGGCGAGTTGACGCAACGGGATCGGGCTTGGTTCGACGAAGCATTGCAATTGTGCCAGCGCATCGCGCGTTTGGCCCGGCCCCTGGAGGAAGGCACAAGTTCCCCCTGGACCGGACTTGCGGCCCCGGCGTTTTCGTTACAATTGCGGGACCAACTCCAGCGGCATATCGATCGTGCCCTGGCCACGGGAGGACAATTGCGCCGCTCGGCCGAGACGCTCGGTCAGCGCCTCGGGGCTTCGCTCAGCGACGCTTCGGTCCTGCGTCTGGCCGAATGGCTTGGCCAAACACCGACGAAGTTGCTGCCGATCTGGTGGCATGCCCCCATCGAACCGTTGCTGGAAGAACTCGACCGCATCGCGGAAACCTATCGCTGCCTCCAGCAACGCCGAGCCAATCTCACCGAACGCTATGGTCCGGTATTCTGGCACATTCCGCCGACGACGGCTCAGGCGTTGACCCGGCTGCGGGACGACATCACTGCGGCTGTGCGTTCGACGCCCGCCCCTTCTCCGTCGGAATCCTCCAAGCCGGCATTGTCCCCGTCGGAATCTTCGCCGACCGAGTCGTGGTTCCTCCGACGAAGCGAGTTACGCTCGTGGTGCCGCGACACGCTGGCCCGATTGCCCGCTTGGCAAGCCGATGCCCGCACCCTCAGCGAGGCAGTCGGCCTGCCGCTGGGAGAAATGACCCCCCAGCGGATCGGCCTGCTGCTAGACCTGCTCGATCTTGCCGACCATCCCCTCCCGCCCGAAGCCGCCTGGTTCT
>CALEEC010000254.1 GCA_937949245.1 uncultured Gemmataceae bacterium
CCCCGCGATCTTGTCGGGCATCCCCAACCCCAAGCGGTAGGCCAACTCGGCCCCTTCGCAGAAGCCGGCCAGGTAGATACGTTCCGAATGCACATGGTAGTTGCGTCGGGTCAATTGAATGGCTTGGAGCATGTATTCTTCGACGTGCCCATCCCATTGGCCGCTGCTGCCCCAACTGTAACCGGGTTGACCGTCGGCCCCCATGCCCGCGGTTTCCGGTCCTCGCAAACCGATGCAGATGAAGTTGCGTCGGCTAATGGTCGGTGCTAAGCGTAGCACCTGTTCTTCGCTGCTGTTCTCGCCGTGGAAAAACACCACCAGCGGGTAGGGATAGTTCGGCTCGTATCCGGTTGGCAAGAAAATACGTACCGGCAGGGCTGGCGACGACGGCACTTGCGCCGTGTAGAAGCCCTCAGCCGGGACGGTCGTTCGCAGGGGGGTCATGTTGGTACGCGGCATGAGACAACCCGTAGGACTTTTCGCTTCGTGCCGAACTCAGCGGATGGGGGGCTGAGCTTCGGTGCAGCAGGGACGATGGACTTTCAACACCCAACGCACATCGATTCGGGGCAAGTCTACTTTCCGACGCCGAACCCGTCAACGCAGACGCCGACGTAACTTGACTAAAAATGGGCATTTTCGTCCGACCAGCGAACGATTGCGCCGATTGGGACAAAGGCGCTGAAAATGGCAAGATTGGCAAACTCTATCGATCCATCTAACCACGGAAGAAACACCGCCCCCCAGGAGCCGTTCTCATCAGCCTGGCCGCGTCGGTTTCTCCTCCGTCCCCAGTGATCGGAACGCGGTTGAAGTCCTATCCTGCCCAAGCGTTGGTCGGAGCCATCGTCGAAGCCATCTTCCCCAGGCGTTTGTCGGAATCGATAACGCTCAATGCAGCAGGTTCCCCCTCGCTGGACTCGCTTGGGACCATATCATGCCTGTACAGTCGCTCGAAACCGACCGCGATGCGTGACGCTTCGTAGGAAGCTCGATGGCGTGTTCAAGTTCTCTCCCACTGACGTAAGGAGTCGCGGAATGAATCGGTTCTTTTCAGGGTTGTGCGTCCTGTGCCTCTGGCTGCTATCGATCCCCTTGGCCAACGCGGCCACCAAGCCGTTGGTGGTCGTGCAAACGCAGTCGCTCGATGCCTGGTTCGATGCGCTACTCGATATTGCCGGAAAAATCGATCAATTGGCCGGCAATCCCCCAGGTCAACGAATCGCCCTCCAAGTTGAGCAAGTGGAACAGATGTTGATCGGCGCACTGGGCAAGGATTGGGGCAAGATCATCGATCGGACGCAACCGCTCGCTATGTTCGTCAGTGTTGATCCCGTCAAGGCGAAACAACTGCTGGATCTGCTGACCCAACCGGCGGCCCAACGCGATCCGGCGCTGGCGAATTTGTGGCAAGCCGATGCTGCTTTCCTGTTGCCGATCAAGAATGAGGCAGCCTTCTACAAGCTGTTGGGCGGCTGGCTGCAACTTGGCGAACCAGATGCCGCGGGAGTTCGGCAATGCCAATCGCCGGGGCTGCCGTTCCCGCTGTACGTCAAAGTCGTGGAAGGCTATTTATTCGTCAGCCTTCAGCAAAACTTTCTGAAGTCGGATCGACTTCCCCGGCCGGGCGACGTAGTGCGTGCCGACGAAAAAACCGCGGTGTCGGTTCGCTTGCATCACGGCCTACTGCCCCAAGCGGAACTGCGCAAAGTCTGGGAAGAAGTCGAACGCGCGGCCAAGAAAGCTGCGGCCGAGAACGACCGGCAGCAACCGAAAGACGAAACCAGCGAAGCGATTACTCAACGCCTGCTCGGCACGCTCCGCGAAATTGTTCTGGAAGGCGAAGTATTGACCGTTCGGCTCGACTACGACCGCAAGCAGACCGAATTTGCCCTGGAATGGGAAATCGAACCACGCCCGGGGACGGCGTATGCGAAACGGCTAGCGGCTACTCCACCGTCTTCCAGCCGCGTTTCTGCCTTGGCCACGCTTGATTCGGTAGCCCACTTGCGGGCACACTTCACCTTCTCGCCGGAAGTCGCTGCGGCTTTTCGTACCGCCGTCCAGCAAGCCAAGCTGCAAGAAGGACTTACGCCCGAACAACAAGCCTTGGCCAAGCGAGGTTTGGCTTTGGTGCAAGCCTGGAAAGAACCGTTGACTCTCGATCTAGCCTTGGCTTTGAACCCTCAAAAGAACGGCACTTACGCGATCGTGTTTGGTGCCGGTCTGCAAAATGCTAAGGATTTTGAACAGTGGATTCGCGAGGCGGTGAAACAGAATCCCCCCGCAGCCCAGGCCATTCGCGTCGATGCGGTTCGATTGGCTAAAGGCACGGCCCACGAAATCGTCCTGCCCAACGCCCTTCCCGAACCGGCTCAACAGTTGTTCGGAGACGCCCGAGCATTGGTCGCCTTTTCCAAAGATGCGGTTTATGTCGTGTTGGGCAGTTTAGCCGTCAACGACCTGAACGCCGCGATGAAGGCCCAAATGGTCATGAATCCTGCCACGGAATTGAGCTTCTCACCGATGCGGTTGTTCCAACTGCTCGAAAAGGTCGGCGTCCCGACTCTGAAAGAACTGCAAGTGCTGAAAGCCATCGATCGCGTGACGTTGTTCCGCTTTCAAGATTTCGCCGGCAAGAATGTGCGGATGCGTTTTTCGATGAGCGGGTATGTGATCATCGGCGCTGGTGTTGGTTTCAGCAAAGGCTTCGGCTTCGGCGTCCCCGAACCTTTGTCTGCCGAAGAAGCGAAACCGAAAGACAAACGGTAGGGTGTTGCAGAACCCGCGGACTGGCGTCCGCGGCTCTTGAAAACATAATCGTCGCAGAACCCGCGGACTGGCGTCCGCGGCTCTAAAGACGGGAACCGACGACGCG
>CALEEC010000255.1 GCA_937949245.1 uncultured Gemmataceae bacterium
CGAAGTGATCCAAGCGGCGAGTTGTTCGCGGCGATTGGCCTTCGCGTCGGCATTCATGGTGGCCGGGTAGGGGAATTTCGGCGGGGTCACAACCCCGGTACGATCGTGTTTGATTTCCCCATCCGGGCGTTCAAAGACGATTTCATAAAGTGGCTTAGCTCCTTCGACGGCTGTGCCGCCTACTTTTCGGTCACCCGAAGCAGGGTCCGCCTTCAGACCGACACGAGCGAAGTAAGCGGCTAATTGGTAGTATTGATCCTGCGTCCACTTCTCGAAGGGGTGGTCGTGGCATTTATTGCAGTTGAACCGCACGGCCAGGAACAAGTGGGTGGTGTTCTCCATGATGGCAGCAGGATCACGGAGAATCTTGAAGTAGGCCGCGGCGGGATTGTCCTTGTTCGAGCCGTTGGCCGTTAGGATCTTGCGAACGAACTGATCGTAGGGCGTATTCTTTTCGACCTCTTCGCGAATCCACTTGCGAAACGCGACCGAACCTTCAGCTCCGAGGAATTTTCGGTTGACTTGCAGCAGATCGGCCCATTTGTTCGTCCAGTACTCGACGTAATCTTTGCTGCCGATTAGTTTGTTGATGACTTCCTCGCGTTTGATACGGCTATCGCGGGTATCCGCTTCAAAAGCACGCACGTCTGCGGCACTGGGGGGAAGCCCTGTCAGATCGATGTGGACTCGGCGAAGGAATTCTAGATCGCTACACAGTTCCGAAGGTTGAATCTTCAGCCGTTTCCATTTGTTGGCCGTGAATTCATCGATCTTGTTGAACTTCGGCGGATCTTGCCAGACGAAGCCGGTACGATCGCCCATGACCGTCAAGGTCGTGGCCGCGTAGGCTCCTTCATAGCGGGCCAACACCGGGGCTTCGCCGCGACGCAGCGCCGTTAGTACGCCCCCGCGTGCCGAAGCCGAAGCCACATCGGGATTGCCGCTTTCGATGAACGCTTCGTTGGTCACTTCCTTCGTCTTGCCATCGGCATAGGTGGCAATCACTTTGAAGGCCTGGGTTTGACTGGGTTTTTCGAGAATCGGATTGCTCGGTTGCAACTCGATCTTGGTGACCCGCGGCGTACTCAGATCTAGCTTGGCCCCGTTGGCGATCCAGGTGCGGATCAGTTTGTAGTAGGGATCGTCCGTGGTCAGCAGTGCGCCACCGACGTGAGGAACGGCACCGGTCGCTTTCAGAAGGATCAGACTATCATCGGGAGCAGCAATGTTGACCCGACGTGAGGCAAGATCATCGGTCAGAGCGCGGATGTCGAAGACCGGATCATAACCGCGGAGCGATAGCTTAAAGCCATTCTTCCCCTGAGCGGCTCCGTGACAGGTGCCTTGGTTGCACCCGAGGCGCGACAGCACCGGGTTGACATCGCGGATGAAATCGGCTGCGATTTCGGTCTTGGTGTTCTGGGCAGGTGCTTGCACAGGAGCGGGGGAGTATTGTTTCTCAATCGTTCCCGTTTCCACATGGATTAAGCGGATGACACCATCGGCCCCGGCAGCCGCAACCACTTTGCCATCCGGCCGGAACGCGACGGCATACATTCCCGCGGTGGGGACATCCGTTTTGACCAAATCTTTAGGCTTGGGGGCACGCAAACGTGCGAGTTCCGCCTTTTCCGCGGGAGTTCGGTTGGCCTCACGCTTAGCTTCAATTTGCTTGATGCGTTCGATCACCTTCGGGTCGTCTTGTTGGGGGTAGGCCATCACGAAGATTTGCCCGACATTATCCAAAGCCGCCGCCGCAGCGATCCGTTGGCCATCGCGACTGACAGCGACATCGAAAACCCGACCGTTCATTGAAGGCAAACGCCGAATCAGGTTGGCATCGTCACCGATTTGTCGAGCCGTGGTGCGATAGATGCGGTAGATCTTGGGCGTGCCATCGGAACCGCCGACGACAATCTCATCCCGCTTCGGATGGCGGTCGACCGCTTGCACGCCTCCCTTCAGAGCGCCAGGGGTAATCGAAGTGATGTTGTCAATGAAGCGTTGGGTGGCGGTCTCGGTCAGTTTCACGGTCATATCGCGGCTGACCGAGATCAGGTGCGAGCCGTCTTTGGAGAAGACCGTCCCCAGTACCCAATCCGTATGGGTGCCTTGTTGTAGCACTTGTTCTCCGGTCTTCGCGTCGAAGGCTCGAACCGTGTTGTCGGGACACCCCACGGCTACCATACTGCCATCAGGGGACCAACTCGCGCCGTAAAGGGTGTCGAAGCCGACCACGATCGAGAGATTCAGCTTGCGTTTCTCGACGTTCCAGATTTGCAGTTCGCCCGAGCGACCGGGATTGCCTCCGGCGACGGCCAACAAGGTGCCGTCGGGAGAGAAACGCACCGATTGAATGCGTTCGGACATACCGATGAGCCGAGCCACCGTCTGTCCCGCGTCCGGGTTGGTCAATAGCACTTCATGGAAGCCAGCGACTGCGAGGTATTGGCCGTTGGGGGAAAAATCAATCCCGGTGATCACCGGCGGACGGGTGTAGATCGGCGGGTGATCGGCATCGTAATGCACCTTGACATTCGCGGGGGTGTCATCTTTGGCACCTTCCACGATCCACTTGGTGATGAGTTCGATTTCTGCTTCATGGAGGGGGGCTTTGGCGTTCTTAGGCATCAAAGCCTTGCCATCTTTGCCGGGGACGATTTGCCGAATCAATTCACTTTCACTGGGTTTACCCGGCACGATCGCCGGTTGTCCCGAGTTGCCAGCTTGTAGCATTTTGGCATACTCGGTCATGATGTAGTCGCCCTGCGCCTTAGCCGGTTGATGGCAGCCTTGGCATTTGGCTTGGAAAATGGGGCGAATTTGCTTGTAGTAACTGATCGGGCCACTGGTTACCGGTTGTTTCATGTCGGCGGCTAAGCCGATCGACGAAAACATCACGACCACTAGCGCTGCGCTCCACCAGCGAGCAGAGAGGTTGATTCGCATAAGCATCGTCACCACTACCTAATGGGATCAAAAGAACTTCGGCTCGGAACAAACCAGCCAAAGTAGGGGGCAAGGTTGTTGTGCTAACACAAAAACCGGGCATGTCATTAAATCATCACACGCTTCCCTAGGAACCGCAAGCACCGTTTTGCGAAACCTCAGGTGCATTTTGCGAACGTAGGTCTGCAAGCGTTTCAGGGGGCGAAATGGTTCACGTTTTTTGCAGACACTATCTAGAACCAGCGATCGCTCTGCTTGGTTCCGTCGAATGAGGCGGGCAGTCAACGTCAAAAAACAAGCCGAGGGATGATCCCTCGGCTCATCTTAACACTAGGTGAGTTGTTCGTGCAAGAATTTAGTTTTCCGGGTTCGCCAGTTTCATCAGTTCTTTGATGACCGGGCCGGGCAGCACCGCTCTGACTTGCACGGTGTTCCCTTTCGTTTCGGTCTTAAGGTCTTCGATCACCTTCACTAAGGGCTTCAGTTGCGGTTGTTGAATGGTGATGACCGGGGCCAGTTGCTTAGCTTGCACCAGAGCTTGCGCCATCATCGCCGAGATTTCCTTGGTGTCTTCGGCGTTCGCGGTGCCCATCGAAATGGTCAGGGCAATGTCGGCAGTCAGTGTGACTTCGATCGACATATCTTGGATCTTTTCCAGCGTCTTGGCCATTTGCGGGTCAGGCAGCGGCACAGAGTTCGTTTTGTCTTTGGTCAACATCATCAACGACATGCTGGCTTTCGGATCGGCCTTGGCCAAGAGGGCCTTGAATCCTGTGCTCAGCGATGCTGGCTTGCTCCCCGACAACCGTTCCAACAATTCATTCAGTTCTCCCTTCGAGGAGGCCATAACGATGC
>CALEEC010000256.1 GCA_937949245.1 uncultured Gemmataceae bacterium
AGCGACACCGTCACGCTCATCGGCAAGCCTTCCGGCACAGCTACGACGATGATGATGACCATGACCACAAAATAGTCCAGGATCTTGGAAACTACCGACAGCGTGTCATTCTGCAACTTGTCGAACGAGATCTGCCCTTGGAGAATCCCCTCGGTTAGCAGTGCTAGGAAGATGGCAATGGCAGCGATGTATCCAACTCGGCTAATCTGTCCAGCGAGATGAACCAGTTTCAGTTGCAGAGGTGTTAGTTCTTTCGAGATAGTGAGTTTACGTTTGATCCGTTGCTCTTCCGTTTCTCCTTCGGTAGCTGGGGCTTCATCGTCGTCGCTGTCACCGCTGAGACGTTTGGCAATCTGGCCGATCATGGTGGCATCACCGACTTCGGTGGCGATCATTGCGCCCATGCCATCAACGACCTGCGTGCCACGGTAGACACACCCCGGCTGTTCCGGTCCTTCCGAAGTGTCGTCCTCAGGACGCACCTTTTTGGCCACCGGTTCCGATTCGCCGGTCAGCAACGATTGATCGATCATCAATTCAGTGGCTTTGATCAATCGGCCATCGGCGGGAACCTCATCGCCCATTTCCAGTTGAATCCAATCCCCGACAACCACTTCATCCAACGGGATGACCTGGACTTCTCCACCGCGAATCACCTTGACCGGAGCCGCATCTTTGCTCTGATTCAACGCTTCAAATTCGCGGTCCGACTTGTATTCACTGAAAAACGATACCCCCGTTGCAAGCACGACCGCAACCATCACCGCGATGCCTTCAATTGAGGGATGGCCCAATATTGCACTGAACAGCACCAGTACAATCGCCAAGGCGAACAAAATCGAAGGAATCCATTGATTGCCATTCAGCCCGTACGCTAGCACCAACGAAAGTACGATGAGTCCTAACGAACCACCTCCGTAAGTTGGTCCCGATCCCTCGATTTTGAAAATGTCGACGACGATCTTTAGTAGCGAGGCTACCAAGAGGATGATGATGATCGGTTCATCAAATTTCTCAAGAAATTTTTTCCACAGCGGTTCGCGTGGCAAAGGTGTCAGACGGTTACTGCCGAATTGCTGCAGACTGGTTTGGACTTCGGATGCGTCCAAGCCTCGTTCCCGAACAGCGGGGAACTGCTGAAAAATTTCCCGGAGACTACGCATGTGTGAACCCATCTATTATCTGGCGACGATCCATCAGGGGAATCTACAAGACATGGTCCATTTATAGCCAAAGATTCACATTTAGGAAATGAGAGTGGGGCAGATCTGGGATAAAGAAATTCGTCAGGCGAAGGTCGCCGGGCTGCTCCCCAAAAACTGGTTACGAGAGTCGTAAAGGTTCAGCGGAGCCAGGAGACGAACCGGGAAGCAACATATGGCTGAGTAGGTCATGGTCAGGCTGCGCCAGGCCGAGGCTGGCTTGGCTTAGGGGCCAGCCTCCCCCAAGACTGGCTGCGACTCGGTGTCAGCGAGCAGCCCCTGCCACGCTGGCAACACCGGTGCGGCAGTAGGGAAGCCGACGACGCCTAAAGGCTCAAGTAGCGAGAGCCCAGAATGCCGGGCTGATGCGGGGCGATAGTTCCTCGGGCCGATTCCGCTGCGACGGTCCGAGGAACCATCCGTAATAGTTGATCCGACTCTCACACGGCCGGGAGCCGTCCGCCCCTAATATTCATGATTTCTTTTCTTAATTCACGTAATCCCGGTGTATCATTCAATTGTTAGGGGTGCAGGACATGTGACTCAGAGGATTGAACGATGATTCAGGTTCGTAGAGCATTTACTCTGATCGAACTGTTGGTGGTGATTGCCATCATCGCGGTTCTTATTGGTCTGCTCTTGCCAGCAGTGCAGAAGGTCCGTGAGGCAGCCGCCCGCCTGCGGTGCAGCAACAACCTCAAACAGATCGGCTTGGCCATGCATAACTATGAGAGTGCAAATGGCATATTCTGCCCTGGTCTGGGGCCGGTGCCCTTCATGACCGGCACGTTGGCCGCACCTGTCCTTCGAGGCGAAGGGCGTGCGGGTAGCAGCCGGGCCACGCCGCAAGTTTTGCTCCTGCCTTACATCGAGCAAGCCAACAAGCTCGCTCAGTGGAACCTCGACTTCGATGTCAACGGCTCGACAGTTAACAGTGCCGCTCGGACGACGGACATCCCCGTCTATCTCTGTCCGTCAGATCCGTCAAGGGAATCGTACTTCGGCGCCGGCCGGCAAAACTATTTCGGCAACAATGGCATTACGGCCGATCAGTATGATAATAGCTCCGCTGTTGCTGGCATCTTCAATGTTACCGTTGATACTGCCACGCCTCTCGGCCCTGAAGGCCAACGCAATCCCAACTACCGCAGACTTCTAAGCAGTGTCCGCGTCGCCGACATTACCGACGGCATGAGCAATACGACTGCCTTCGCCGAGGTCATGCGTTCGACTATTCCCTATAACGCTCCCTCCGGTGTCCGTGATCACCAGACGGTGATCATCAACAGCGCCAATACCGGCTGGAATAACAACGACGGCACCACCATCCCCATGTGCATCGACGGCAGCAACTGGTCGATCTCCATCAAATACATGGGGCATCAGTACTATCGCAATCTGCCCTCAAACTACATTTACACCCACACCCTTCCTCTCAATTGGTCACGAAAGGTGGCTGCGGGTACCCAACACTACAACTGCGGGGATACTTCATTCGCCCGCATGCATATTTCCGCCAGCAGCTACCACACGGGCGGAGTGAATGTGTGCATGGCTGATGGTTCAGTGCGTTTTGTCGCTGACGCCATCAACTACGGCCTGTGGCGTGCTATGGGCACCCGCGCTGGAGGTGAAGTGTTCAATATGCCCTAAGTCGTCCGAACAACCTCTACCTTCCGCGTCGGGCCAGAACTCCAATGCGGACCTTGCTTTCCATCCGACGTTTACCACTCGACATGAGATCGGCTTCCTATGCGCCATCTATCGCAATTGACTGTTTTGTTGCTCCTCATGGCCGGCTGTTCCTACACCGCGAGTAACAACAAGGTGACGGAGCCACGCACGGTGGATTGCTTGCGAGAAGTCGGCGAGTTGCTCAGCTTGCACGCCGGACAGTTTCAGCGTGGGCCGACTAAGGCTAGCGACCTGGCCCGTTACGAACAGGGCTACCCATTGGGCTATCAGGCAGTAGCCTCAGGGGACATCATTGTCGTCTGGGGCGCAATCATGCCTGGGGAAGGCGAACAGACCGGGAGCGACGTCATTGTCGCCTACGAGAGGGAAACGCCTACCAACGGTGGCTTCGTGCTGCTCCAGAACCGTCACATCTGCAGGCTGACGGCGGCCGAATTTGCCTCGGCCAGGAAGTTCGGCAAACCCTGACCCTGACTCGCTGGCAACAATCAGCTATGCAGACTAGTTCGGCAGCAATCCCTCTATTCCAGTAACTCCGAACCATTCACTCAACGGTTACTAACGGCCCCGCAGGCATCCGCAAGACCCGTACAACTAGGTCAAAGCGATTCGGTTGCGGGCGTTCACCTCGAACGCCCGCCCCCCTTGATGCTTTCAACAACGACGAGTCGACCAACGATGCGTTCCGCATGCGTGCGAACATGGACCTCCGTGACGTCTATTTCGACGACGTGAAGAAAACTATGGGTTCGTCATCGGTTCGCCGCGTATCGGGGTAGAATCTGACATGGCGCATCCATCTATCTATCGATGTAACACCCTGCTACGGGGATTACTGTATTCGCAAATCACGACAACGCCAAATATCCATGTCATCATAAACCTGGTGTGCCCTCATCACCCGAAAGATGCTGCCGATAGGCACAAAGTAGGCGAGGTGTTCGAATATGCTGTTCAGAATCGTTCTGAATAGAGTGATAATTAGAATGAGTTCGTCCATTTGGCAGATTGACTGCCATAGTGCTGAGCATGAAGAACGCGAAGGAATGCCCAACAGCAAAATACGGAGAGGGCGGGTTTCGAATTAATGCGCAAACCCCTGTGGATGCCGTAAAGTGCAGGCTAGGCGGCGCAAAATCCGGCGCACTAGAACCCGACTTGCAGCGTATCTGTGACGCCTGGCCGACGCTGCCCGACCCCATCAAGGCTGCCATCCTGGCTATCGTCGCCTCTAC
>CALEEC010000257.1 GCA_937949245.1 uncultured Gemmataceae bacterium
AAAACGACTCTAGGAGAGCCGGACTCCCCCAGGGCACGGCACGACTGATCCAAGAACCTCACGACGATCGACGACTAGTACCGTACCAAACAGCCGATGGGGGAAGGACTTCCACCAAACGAACGGCCGATGGATGGATCACTTCCATCCATCAGCCCAATGGGTCATTTTCCTTCCTTGGGTTCTGCCGGAGCTGCGGAAGCATCTTCGACTTTGCGAGGCAGCAGATACTCATCATAGCGTGGTGGCGCTTGGTAACGCGGCAAGGGGAAGCCAATCATCGCTAGGAAGCGATCCGGTGAAATGGGCTGAACACCATAGCGGATCGCCGTATCGCGCATCTCCGCTTGCAATTTCTGCAACTCTTCCTTGGCGACCATGCGGGGATCGTTCGAGGTAAACCGCAACGAACGGAAGTCGCGGTCCTTGAACAACTCGTCGATGATGATGTACGAGGTGCCATAGGAGATCTTGTCTTTCCCCTTGATTTGGCGTTCCCGCAGATCAAGGTACGCATCGACCACGACGCCTTGCTTGACCAACTGCCGAATGAAATCGACATTATCATCGCGGCCGTCACCGTCGAGGTCAATGCGTGCCGCCAAGGCGACATGCACCACTTTGCCCGGTTCCCACAGCGGATTGATGATCTTGTCCGTCGGCGCGATCGAGTTGCGGATCGGATCAATTTCTTGCAAGATACGGCAACGGGCCGTGTAGGGGCCGGTCACTTCGACCACTTCGATGCGACCTTTCAAATTCTCATGCGACGGTCCCCCTTGCAGCTTTACCATTTCGGGGAAGACGGCGAATTCGACGCCCGGTTTCAGGAAGTCGGCTCGGCCGCGATTGATCGTGACAATCCCCGCTTCTCCGCCGATTCCTTGATCTCGGCGAATGACTTCACCTTTGGCTTCCCCCATGTACGAGAGATCTTGCTTGACCAACTGCATGAGGCTGCCCAGATCGATCTTTTCTAGGCTCCGGCTGGTTTGACGCAACGAGGTGATGGTGTCTTTCAGTTGGGCTACTTGATCTTCGAGTTTCTTGATCTTCTCGTCTTTTTCGAGGATAGTTCCCTGACGCGCTTTTTCGTATTTGTTTTTCCAATCCGAGGCTTCATCCCGAGCTTTGGAAAGTTGCACTTCCGCCACCGTCTTGTCGTCGTTGGCTTTCTTGACTTCCGCTTGCAATTTCTGAATGTTGGCGTTGAACGCTTCTTGGGCTTTCTTGGCCGCGTCATCTACCCGAGCAAGATCTTGCTCCGCTTGAGTCTTAGCCGTCAGAGCGTTGTCGCGGTCGCCTTGCACTTTCTTCAGTTCGGCCAGCAACTCCCGTAGGATGTCGGGAACCGTCTTATTCGGCCGAGCTTTGATTTCGCCTTCCGCGGAGATTTCCCACGTCAGATCGGCCAAATATTTCGCCAGATCAGGATTGTTCGCAGCAATTTTCTTGAACTCGTCTTCAATCCGCTTGATTTCGTCATTGATGACTTGCTTGCGGGCACTGCTCAAACCGGCGAGGGTTTGTTGATCGCTGACCGAACCTTCCTTCTGCGGATCGGCCAATTGCTCAATGCCCATCATGATGCGATTGACCAGCTTGGCCGCTTGTTCTGCTTCGCGTTCTTGCGACAGTGCTTTCTCAGCCGCGAGGGCTTTCTTGGCATCTGCCTTCAACTTTTCTTGCTCGGCATAGCCGAAGTAGGCGATCGTCCCCAAAATAAACGTCGCCAGAATGAAGAAAATCAGCGTCAGCAGCATGCCGAGCCGTGTTTCGCCTGTTCCTTGCTTCTTGGCCATGTGCCACCCTTGATGCTGAAAAGCCCCGGATCGTGGGTTGGATATTCAAACCGCGTCCGCACCAACCGAATCGCGCGTTGGTCTGAGAGGGGGTCGATCCACGATGGACGCAGCAGAGGTCCACAGCCTCATTCTCTCATTTCAGTCTAAACCCGATTTGGGCGTAGTCAATCGGAATCACTCGGGCAATCTCGGTAAAGCGGCGCCAACGCATGCTCTATATCGCTTGTACCGATCGAATCGCGAATCGATCGCTGGCGTACCATCGGCAAGCTCGTCTCTTTCTGCCCCATGATGAAAGGCTTTCCCAAGCATGGAATGCATTTCCATCCGATGACGCGTCGTCTGCGGATGAATCCGTTTTTGCCGTAGTGGTTGCTTGACAGCACTGCGTCATTCGATCATCCTGAGCAATGCAAACGATGTTTGCCTCTACTAGAACCTTCCTTAACAACCTCTTCGTGGCAGCGGCGACGACGTTTTCTTTCTGAGGTCTATTTCCATGAAGCGATCTGTTGGTGTTTGTCCTCTGTGGGCTTGGGCTGTTGGTTGGCTCGGTCTGAGTCTGACAAACGTGTGGCCAGCCTCGGCTCAGGTGCCGGATCATCCCATCGTTGCTGCTTTCGAGCGGTTTCACACGGACGCCAAAGCCGAGCCACGACTCGGCGGACAATTGTTGCTCAGCGAATTGAATTGCGTCCGCTGTCACACCAGCACCGATACAACGTTGTCGCATAAACCTGCCCCGGTCCTCGACCGAGTGGGGAATCGGTTACGCATCTCGTACCTCAAGCAATTTCTCATGTCACCGCAGCGGACCAAACCTGGCACCACGATGCCCAACTTGTTCGACAACGACCCCGAGCAAGCAGCGAAGGTCGAAGCGTTGGTCCATTTCCTGGCCAGCACCGGTACGCTACGCCACGAACGCCCCGATCCCAAGAGCCTCCGTACCGGCAGGGATTTGTATGCCAAAGTCGGCTGCATCGCTTGCCACGGCACCCGCGATGCCAAAGGGAATGCCGACCAAGTCTGGCCCAGTTCGGTGCCTTTGGGCGATCTGCGGAGCAAATACACCATCGCTAGCCTGGCGAGCTTTTTGGAAAATCCCCAAGCGATTCGTCCCGTTGGTCGCATGCCGCATTTGCTGCAAAAGAAGGAGGCCCAAGACGTAGCCAACTATCTATTGCAGGGTATCTCGGTCCCGGGGGTCAGCGGCAAAACCGGCAGTACCCTCTACGCTTACTTTGAAGGAACTTGGGAGAAACTTCCGAACTTTGAAAAGATGAAACCTCAAGCGACCGGTGTCGGCCCTGCGTTTGATCTGACCTCGGCCAAACGTGCGAACGACTTTGGCTTCCGCTTCGAGGGCTACTTCCGGGCCGAACAAGAGGGGATCTATCGGTTCCTTCTGATGAGCGACGACGGCAGTAGCTTGGAAATCGATGGCAAGAAGGTGGTCGACAACGATGGGGTCCACGGATCGCAGCTGCGAGACGGGTCGGTAAAACTCAGCAAAGGCATCCACCAAGTCGTGGTTAACTTCTTCCAAGTCGGCGGTGGAGCAGAACTGGAAGTCGAAGTGGACATCCCCGGCCTCGGCCAACGGCCGCTAGGCGAGTTGGTCGTCGCGGAGGAACAAACCCTGACCCGCCCCAAGCAGCCTAGTGCTCCCTCGAATGATCCCGATGTTTTGGAACCACGCCCGGAGTTGGTGGCTCAGGGCAAAGCCTTGTTTAGTTCGGTCGGATGTGCCAACTGTCATTCGTTGAAATCCGAGGGCAAACCTTTGCCCGGCGTGACCACGTATCCGACCTTGGCCCAACTGAAGCCCGAGCAAGGCTGTCTGTCGGCGTCCCCCCCGGCGAAGGTGCCGAACTATTCGCTCAGCGACAAGCAACGCCGGGCACTGCAAACTGCCCTCCAGCAACCCGTTGCGCTGAGCCAAGAACCGGCGGAGGTCATCACGCGTACCCTCCAAACCTTCAACTGCTATGCCTGCCATGAACGCGGCGGAGTCGGTGGGCCAGTGGAAGAGAACAACAAATATTTTCTGACGACCATGCCTGAAATGGGGGACGAAGGGCGTATCCCTCCGCCGTTGAACCTCGTTGGTGCCAAACTTCGGCCGGATTATCTCCGGCCACTGCTCGACAAAGGCTCGAAAGATCGGCCGTACATGCACACACGGATGCCGGGCTTCGGCAATGCCAACGTCGGCCATCTGGTCGAAGCATTCGCCAAGGTCGATACGCTCCCCAAGGTGGAAACGGTGACGTTCGCTCAACCCTTGGCCAAAGTCAAGGCCGTGGCACGGCATCTGGCCGGCGATCAGGCATTAGGGTGCATCAAGTGCCACACCTTCGCTGGCCACAAAGCCGAGGGGGTGCAAGGCATCGACATGACCATCATGACCCAACGCTTGCAACGCGATTGGTTCCACGCCTACTTGCTGGACCCCAACAAAATTCGCCCCGGTACGCGGATGCCGACCGCTTGGCCCAATGGCATGAGCGTGTTGCCCAATCTCCTCGATGGCAAAGCGTTGACACAGATCGAAGCGCTGTGGGTGTTTCTGTCCGATGGAACTAGAGCGGCCCTCCCCAGTGGTGGACGCAAACAATCGATTCCTCTGGTGCCCAGCGGTTCGGCCATCTTGTATCGCAACTTCATTCAAGGGGGCGGACCGCGAGCGATCGGCGTCGGTTTGCCCGAAAGGGTGAACCTCGCTTTCGATGCCAACGATCTCCGCTGGTCGATGATCTGGCAAGGGCAATTCATCGATGCGTCACGCCATTGGACCGATCGCGGCGTCGGCTATGAACCTCCGGCGGGAGACAACATCTTGACGCTGCCTCCGGGGCCAGCTTTTGCCACTCTCGAACGCACCGATACTCCCTGGCCCAAACAGTCGGCCAAAGAATTGGGACAGAAATTCAAAGGTTACCGCCTCGATAGCGAAGACCGCCCGACGTTCTTGTATCAGGTCGCTTCGGTGCTGGTGGAAGACACGCCGCGAGCCATCGCGGGCAAAGAACAACAACTGGGGCGAACGATTCATATCACAGCGGAAAGCGAACCGGCCCACTTGTATTTCCGAGCGGCAGTTGGCAAGTCGATCGAACCTCAAGCGGGCCACTGGTACAAGGTCGATCACTACCGGGTACAACTCCAGACCCCCAACCCGGCGATCGTTCGCACGGTCAACGGCCAAGCCGAATTACTGGTGCCGATCCGCCTTAAAGCGGGCAAGTGCGAATTCACGCTCACCTACGATTGGTAGTTCGATCGTCCTGAGAAGTTTTTTGACCGAACCCGCACGCAATGGGAGATTCCATCGTTCGATCCTCCGCAAGGAGTTTTTCGGGCACAAATACCTACGCATTAGCGAACTTGGATAAGGAACAAACAATGTGGCGAACCCTCGGTAGTGGTTTTCTTTGGGCAGCAGCCTTGTGGCTCAGCAGTACCCCGACGCCGACGCTGGCCCAAGGCAAGAAGTCGGCCGCCAAAGCCCAAGATGAGGAAGCGTATTACAAAATCTTGCGTTACGAACCGCCGCAAGGGGAAGTCTTGGAAGCGGGAGCCATCGAGATTATGCCTGATGGCAAGATCGCCGTCGGGACACGTCGCGGCGAAATTTGGCTGATCGACCAAGCTTTTACCGACGATCCAAAACAGGCGAAATTCACCCGCTACGCTCACGGCCTACATGAAATCTTGGGGCTGTGCTACAAAGATGGCTGGCTCTACGTGACGCAACGTCCCGATGTCAGTCGCATCAAGGACACCAACAACGACGGCAAAGCTGACCTGTTTGAAGTCGTCAGCGACGGTTGGGAAATCAACGGCGACTATCACGAATACGCCTTCGGCTCCCGCTTCGACAAACAAGGCAACCTCTGGGTTGTGTTGTGCCTCACGGGGTCGTTCAACAGTTCGAGCAAATATCGCGGTTGGGCCGTGCGCATCACCCCGGAAGGAAAAATGCTGCCGACGACCAGCGGAATTCGCTCGCCGGGAGGGATCGGTTTGAATGCCGAGGGAGACGTTTTTTACACCGACAACCAGGGACCATGGAATGGCACCTGCGGACTGAAGCATCTGACCGTGGGGGGGTTCGTCGGTCATCCCGATAGCTTCCGCTGGTATGCCGAGAAGGACGCCCAATATCTCGGCCCCGCCCCGGCAGTTCCCAAAAGCGGCAGCCGCATCATGACCGAAGCGAAAAAAATCCCGCAATTGACGCCAACGGCCATCCTCTTCCCGTATGCCAAAATGGGCCAGTCGGCCAGTGGCATCGAATGCGACCTAACCGGAGGGAAGTTCGGCCCGTTCCAGAAACAATTATTCGTCGGCGATCAGACGCATTCGACCGTCATGCGCGTCTTCTTGGAGAAGGTGAACGGTCGCTATCAGGGAGCTTGTTTCCCCTTCAAACAAGGCTTCGGCTCCGGAGTGGTGCCGGTACGGTTTGCCCCGGACGGCTCGCTGATCGTCGGGGGCACCAATCGCGGCTGGGGATCGCGAGGCACCAAGCCCTTTTCTATCGAACGCCTCGTCTGGACCGGCCAAACGCCGTTTGAAATCCACGAGATGCGCGCTAGGCCAGACGGTTTCGAGTTGACCTTCACCCAGCCGGTGGATGTCGCCTCGGCCCAAGCCAAAGAATCGTACAAGATCTCGACCTACACCTACATCTATCAATCCGCTTACGGCAGCCCGGAAGTGGATCATACTACGCCGACGATCCGCAACATCACCGTCGCGGCCGATGCCAAAAGTGTGTACCTGACCATCGACGGCTTGCAGGAGGGACACGTTCACGAACTGCATCTGCCCGGTGTACACTCGCAACAAGGCGTGCCCTTACTGCATCCGCAAGCGTACTACACGCTCAACTACATCCCCGCGAAATGACGCAAGCCGACGACCGCTGCTGTTGCTGGCGCTGGCTGGGCCAAGCCCCGCTGCCGCTGTTGCTGGGCCGACCAGCGACGACAGCGGCGGCAAGCGTGACAACGACTGCGACTGCGACAACAACCGACGATTTGGGCGTGCGATGCAGCGAAAGTGTTCTACACTAGCATCGACCGAATCTCGCGGAAATCGTCGGAGAAGATGTCGTGATGACTCTCGATGCGTTGCTCGATGCCTTGGCCCAGCGAGCATTACCGACCGGAGGATGGGGCTATCGCCCCGATCAGCCGATCCACATTGAGCCGACCTGCATGGCTCTGTTGGCGTTGTCGCGGCAAGCGGAACGGTTCTCGACCGTGATGCAAGCCGCTTGGGCTGCCCTGGCGGCACAACGACAAGCCGATGGCAGCTATCGCCTG
>CALEEC010000258.1 GCA_937949245.1 uncultured Gemmataceae bacterium
AACACCCGACGACTGGCGTCGTCGGCTCCTTACCTTACGCCTCGAAATAGCGAGTCGTCAACGCGACAGCAAGCAGCCGCGGAGGGAAAACCATGCGACGCCCTTGGAAAACGGTCTGTTTCAGCTTGGTGATGCTCTCGACAGGCTGCACCCTGTTGCCTTGGATGAGCCGGGGCGACAAAGATCCCAAGCCCGTCTTGCCGACCGAGGTGCCCACGGCCGGCGACCTGGTCGATTATCTGAATCGTCAGGCGGCCAAAGTGTCGATGATCGAAGCCCAAGACCTCGAGATCGACGTGAAAGCCCAAGGCCAAAGCCCGCCGTCGCTCAGTGGCAAATTATTCTGCCAAAAACCACGCAACTTCCATCTGACCGGCAAAGTCTTCGGCAACGACGAAGTCTTGGCCGGCTCCAATCATGAGAAATTCTGGTTCTGGATCAAACGGATGGAACCCGAGCCGTATCTGTTCCACTGTTCGTATGCCGAGTATGCCAAAGGCGGAGTGCGGATGCCGTTTCCGTTCCAACCGGAATGGGTCGTCGAAGCCTTGGGCATGGGCGAATACGATCCGTCGGCCGCTTATCGGGTCGAGCCGAAGGGGAATTATTTTCACCTGATCCAAGACACCACCTTGCCTGGGGGGCAGCCGGTGAAAAAAGTGGTGGTCTTCAACGCGGTGCGGGTGCAACCACCGCAGCCGCAGGTGGTCGGCTATTTCTTGCAAGATCAGGCAGGCAAAGTCATTTGCTCTGCCAAGGTGGTCGAAACCCGCGTCGATCCGAAGACGTTTGCCGTCTATCCACGGCGGATCGAATTGCATTGGCCGATGCAGCAGATGCAGATGACGCTGACGTTGGACAAAGTGTCGATCAATCGGACGTTGCCTCAAGAGTTGGCCACCCGCTTGTTCAACATGCCGGCATGGACGCATGTGAAAACCTATGATCTCGCTCGACGTACCGAAGGTTCGCCGACTTCTTACGTCCGCCCCGCCAGCGGCATCGCGGCGCAACGCCGTTGATTCTTCCGTTTGCCTCATGGCGAGCCAGCGACGTTAGTCGCCGGGAGGAAGGAATTCCCCGACAACGCGTCCCGGTACGCTGGGGGCGTCGCAACGCAACCGCGTGCAATTTCTACGGCGACATCTGAAAACACGTTTTGTTCGCCAACTTAGCAGGTCAATCCGCCCCAGATTTGCTAAAATATATTTTTGCCCTCTAGGTGTTTTCCGCTATCCGAGGTTGAGTCGAGATGAGCGAAACCGAATTGACCAACGCCGTTGCCTTGGCCCAGCCTATTGAGCCGACCAACGGCGATTACGATGCTGGGAATATCCGAGTTCTCCGCGACGCAGCCCATATCCGCAAACGGCCGGATAATTACATTCCCGACACCTCCACACGCGGATTGCATCATCTCGTTTACGAACTGATCTACAACAGCGTCGATGAGGCTTTGGCAGGTTACTGCAAACATATTGCAGTAACCATTCACGTCGATGGCACCCTCAGCGTCAGCGACGATGGCCGGGGCATTCCGGTGGATGAACACCCCGAACAAAAACGTCCCACGCTCGAAGTAGTGATGACCACCGTCGGGGCCGGTGGGAAATTCGACAACAACGCCTACAAAGTGTCGGCCGGCCTGCACGGGATGGGGGCCAAAGCCGTCACTGCCTTGAGCGAATGGACCGAAGCGCAAGTACGACGTAATGGAAGGACTTACGTTCAGGAATACGAACGGGGCTACGCCGTCACACCGATCAAAGACATCGGAGCGGCCGATCACACGGGCACCCGCATTACCTTTCGGCCCGACCCGGAGATTTTCTCCGACACGAATTTCCAATATTCCATCCTGGAAGATCGCATTCGTGAGTTGGCGTTTCTCAATCGCGGACTGAGCATCACCTTACGCGATGAACGGGACAACAAAGAGGAAACCTTCTGCTATCAGGGGGGCGTTGCCGAGTTCGTCGCTTGGCTCAATCACGGCGAAGAAACCGACAGCAAAATCGTTTCGATTGTCAAGAACGATGACGTAATCAAAGTCGAGATTGCCTTCCAATACACGCGGGGGGAAGATCAACGGGTACGGTGTTACGCCAACAATCAGTACAACCCGGAAGGGGGGACGCACCTCAGCGGCTTCCGAGCGGCTTTGACCCGAACGCTCAACAGTTATGGCGAAAAGAACAATCTGTTCAAGGACGACCGACCGCAGGGGGAAGACTTCCGCGAAGGGTTGACCGCGATCGTCAGTGTGCAGTTGCCCAATCCGCAATTTGAATCGCAGACGAAAATTCGGCTGAACAACCCGGAGGTCGAAGGGGTCGTGGCCAGCGCCGTCAACGAAGCTCTCGGCCGCTATTTGGAAGAAAATCCCAAAGAGGCGCAACGTATCATCAAGAAGGTGCTGTTGGCCGCAGAAGCCCGTAAAGCGGCGGCCAAAGCCCGGCAGGCGTTGCGCGATCGCAAGTCGATCCTCAGCGGAGCCGGCTTGCCCGGCAAACTGATGGACTGCACTAGCCGCGACCGCGATTCGTCCGAACTGTTCCTGGTCGAAGGGGATAGCGCGGGTGGTTCTGCCGAAAGTGGCCGCGATCGCCAGTATCAAGCCGTCTTGCCCCTACGCGGCAAACCGCTCAACGTCGAAAAAGCGCGCTTGGAACAATTGCTCGACAACAAGGAAATCGTCAGCATCATCTCCGCCGTCGGCATGGACATCGGCAATGCCGACGACATGAGCAAAATTCGTTACGGCAAAATCATCATTCTCACCGATGCCGACGTGGATGGTCAGCACATTCGTACGCTGTTGCTGACGTTCTTCTTTCGCCAGATGCGGAAACTGGTGGAAGCAGGCTACATCTACGTTGCTCGGCCGCCGTTGTATCGCGTCAAGCAGAAGAAACAGATCCGCTTCGTGCAGACCAAAGAAGAGATCGTCCGCGAACTGATGGAGCGGGGCCAAGTCGGCACCGTGCTGACCGTAGCCGGGCCGCCCCAACGGTCGATCCGAGGGGAGGATCTGGCCAAGTTGCTGCAAACCTTGAGCGAGTTGGAACGCGATCTGTTGACCCTCGAATTGCGCGGCCTCAGTCTGCCGACGTTCTTGGCCAAAGCGACCTCGGCCGGGCTGCCTAGTTTTCGCGTGCTGTTGGAAGGGCACGAATATTGGTTCCACACCTCGGCCGAAGTGGATGCGTTCCGCGTCGAACAAGAAAAACGCCTGGGGCAACCGCTGGTCGTGGCCGAGGAACTCCGGTTGACCACGTCAACGCCCACCAGTGCCACGAGCGCGGCCAGCACTACGGAGACGACCGGCACTGCGGACGCGGCCAGTGCCGCAGGGACGACCAGTGCCGCAGGGGCGACTAGTGCCAGTCCCACGCCTTCGGCCTCGGCCAGCGATGCTCGGCAAATCTACGTCCAAGAATTGCACGAAGTGCGTCGCTTGAATCGGACCTTGCAAAAGCTGCACAGCGAAAGCGGCTTCGGTTGTGCCGATCTGATCCCGTTGCCGCGGATTGCCGGACGCGAACCGCCGGTACGCTACTACTTGGATAACGGCGACATGCATAAGCCGTTGCCTCATCTGCGAACCCTCACCGCCGAGATTCGCGCTCTGGGCGAAAAGGGATTGGAAATCACTCGCTTCAAAGGTCTGGGCGAAATGAATCCCGAAGAACTCTGGGAAACTACCCTCGACCCCAGCAAGCGGACCTTGCTGAAAGTGACGCTCAACGATGCCTACGAAGCCGACAAAATGTTCCGCATCCTGATGGGCGAAAAGGTCGAAGAACGCCGCGACTTCATCTACAAACACGCCATCGAAGTCGAACGCGAAGAAATCGACTACGGTGCCTAAGCTGGTCGTGGGATCTCCCGCGTGAGGTCCGCGACTCGACGCCGTAACTTCTTCCTCGGGGGCAAATACCGCGACTCCCCCGGGATGCATTTCGTGTTAACTCCTCCGTCGACTCATGTTGGACGGCGCGCCGAGTCTCCCACCCTCCCGCGGACTGGCGTCCGGGGCTCTTCGCGTCGGCAAACCATCCTAAGAGCTGCGGTTCCGGTTCGGGGGAGAGAAATTTCTATCATTTTGCAAAAAATGCTTCCACAAAAATACTCGCAGCGCATATCTGCTGGCGAACGCACGAGGATCATCGGTCTGCCGGCCAACGCATAAGGATCATCGGATGGATCGCCCTCACGAACCGAGCGACGAAGCCCTAATGCAAGCGACCCGCAACGGACGCAACGACGCCTTCGAGACGTTGCTCCACCGCTATACCTCGCCGCTGTTGGGCTTCATCCGCAAGTTCGTCCCCGATGTCAACATTGCCGAAGACCTCACGCAAGAAGTGTTGGTGGTCCTGTGGGTCAAACGGCACACCTATCAACCCGCGCGAGCGTTTCGGCCGTGGTTGTTCGCTATCGCGGTCAACCGCTGTCGGGCGTACTTGCGTTCGTTGGCCGACCACGGCGGGACGCTTCACGATGCGATCGGCAATCAGACCCCACCGGAACATCGCGTGTTTGCCAACGAACGTGCCGTGCAAATCCATGCGGCCTTGGCTCGGCTCCCCGAGCGGCAACGGGTCGTGGTGCTGCTCCGCGTCTGGGAAGGATTGGCCTACGCCGACATTGCCCAGGTGGTCGGCGTTAGCGAAGCGACCGTGCGTTCTCATATGGCGCACGCGCTGAAAGCCTTGCGTCAGGAACTACAACCGCATCTCGACTGAGAGAGAGCGTCTTAATGGTCTGGAGGAACGCCAATGTCTGCTCCTGAAAGACCGCCCGGCGGCTGGGCCGAGCGGATGGATGCCTATTGTCATGGTCTGCTGTCGGAAGCGGAAGCCGCGGAGATCGAACGCTGGGTGGCCCAGTCGCCGGAAGCGGCCGCGGCTTTAGCCGAGGCACAACAACGCAAAGCGGAACTGGAAGCGACCCGGCCCCAACGCGATCCCCGCGAACCGCAGATCATCGCACGAACGCAACGCGAACTGCGGCAGCAAGCGCTCTCCCGTCGTCGCCGGGTACGTCGTTTCGCTACTCTCGGCGTATTGGCCGCAGCGCTGCTGCTGGTGGGCGTCTCGGTTTGGTACTGGCAGTTGCCCGAGCCGCAGTTGCAACTCCGGGTGCAACTTCCCGAAGAACTGACCGCAACGCAACAGGCGTCGATCGTGGTGACCTTGCAGAATGCCGAAGGTCAATTCCGTCGCGGCACGTTGACCGTTCAACTGTTCGACACGCAAGGAAACCCCGTCGCTGAGCCTTGGACCTTGGCCGACGTCGAAGGCGAGGTATCGACGCAGTGGCCAATCCCCGACGTGCCGGCCGGGACGTATCGTTTGCACATCGCCGCGGACAGCGGTTTCGGCAGCGAAACGGTTACGCAGATAGTGCCAGTGCGTCGGCCGCATCGCGTGGACGTGCTAAGTCTGGCCCAGCAGGTGCGGCCCGGCACCGAAGCCGCGGTGCGTGTCCTCGTCCGCGATAGTGTCACGCACGCGGTTCGCCCCGAGGTGCCTGTTGAAGTGCTGCTGGTCGATGCCTCGGGGACGCGGCAATCGTTGCCGGGGCGTGCCCGTACCGACGCGACCGGCTCATGCGAAGTCCGCTATCGCGTCCCCGCGGATTGGCCCAATGGCAGCTATCAAATGCAACTGAAGGTGCAGGGCGAACAGTCGGTGGATGTCTTTCATCGGCCAATCCTGCTACGGCGCGATACCAAGGTGATGGTCAGCACCGATAAGCCGGTCTATCAACCGGGGCAGACCATCCACATGCGGACGCTGGCGTTGCGTCGGCCCGATCTGAAACCGGCGGCCCAATTCGACGCAGTGTTGCGGGTATTCGATCCGCGGGGCAACGTCATCTTCAAACGTCAAGGCCAATGCAGCGACTTCGGCATCTTTGCCGCCGATTGTCCGTTGGCCGACGAAGTGCTCGAAGGCACCTATCGCGTTCAAGCTCAGATCGGCGATTCCGAGTCGTTCCTGACTATCGAGGTCAAACGCTATGTGCTGCCGAAATTCCGCATCGAGGTGCACCTGGATCGACCGTGGTATCAGCCGGGGCAAGCCGTGGCGGGGACGGTGAAAGCACGCTACTTCCACGGCGAACCGGTGCGCAACGCTCAGGTACGCTTCGAGTTGGAGAACGTCCATCAACCGTTGGAACCGCGAACCACTGACGACCGCGGCGAAAGCCGATTCGTCTTCCAACTCCCCGCGTCGATGGTCGGCCTACCGCAGGACGACGGCAAAGCGTCGTTCGCCGTGACCGTGGAAGTGACCGACACCGCAGGGCAGGTGCAGGCGTTGCGGGTCCGCCGAGTCGTGGCCAACGAACCGTTCACTGTGGAGGTGCTGCCGGAAAACGGCACGTTGGTTCCCGGTGTGGCCAATCGCGTGTATCTGCTGGCTAGCGCCCCCGATGGCACTCCCGTGGCTGCCAGGGTCGAAGAAACGGTCAGCGGCCAAGCGTTGACACTCGACGAACGCGGTTTCGGCGTTCTGGAACTGACACCGACCGCAGCCCGCACCTCGCTACGTTTGCGTGCCCAAGATCCTCTGGGCCGCGTTGTGCGCACCGAACGGGTCTATCTGCAAGCGAGCAATCCGCGCGATTTTCTGGTACGCGTCGACAAAGCCGTTCTCGACGGCGGAGACGAACTGCGGGTCGATTTCTTCGCGGGCCGTTCGGTCGAACCGATCTTCGTCGATTTCCTCAAAGACGGCCAAACCGTTCGCAGCGAATTGGTCCCGCTGCGCGACGGCAAAGGCACGCTGCGCTTCGCGGTGCCGGCCGATTGGCTCGGAGGGCTGCAAATGAACGCCTACCGCTGGGGCAACGAAGGCTTGCCCGTGCGGAAGTCGCGGGCATTTTTCGTCCGGGCCAGCCGACAATTGCGGATCGAGGCGCGGTTGGATGCCGTGGAATATCGCCCCGGCGGCCAAGCGAAACTTCAGGTGCAAGTCGTCGACGAGCGGGGCCAACCGACCCCCAGCGCCCTCAGTTTGGCCGCCATCGATGAAGCGGTGTTTGCGGTCCTGGAACAACGGCCAGGGGTGGAACGGCAATTTTTCCTGTTGCAGGAAGAATTGCTTCAGCCGATTTACGCCATCTACCCGTGGACGCCCGAAGAACCAGCCGGGCCGAATGGTCCGCCGATCGAAGATCCCCAGCGAATCGAAAATCGCCAACGCTTCGATGCCGCTTTGTTCGCACGCACTGTCCGCAGCGAAGAACGCTTGCCGGGAATGCCCCAATTGGGGGCTCCTGCCGGCATGGTGTATCGCGAATGGGACTTGGAGCAAACCGTGAAGCAACTGAGGCAATGGCATTGGCGGATCGGCACGGCAGTGGTTGTCGGTTGGCTGTTGGTCGTCTTAGCTGGGGGGGCAATCGTCGCTTCGATTGCTTGGGAAAGGTATCGAAATTATCTGCGCGATGGCTACGAACGGCTCGCCCGGGGCGAAACCGTGCGGTTTTTGTGGACGCCCAAGAGATTGTTGTCGCTCGCCATTGCCGGAAGCGGTGTGCTACTGCTGTTGGTGTATGTAGCGGGCGAGCAGATCAGCAGGGAGTTTGGCATCGTCATGGCCCCGGAAGCCGCTATGCTAGCCGGCCTCGACCAGCGTGCCGACGCACGCTTGGGAATGGATATCAAGAAATCCGATGAACTGACAGACCGCGAAGCTAGCTCCTCGGCCATCCGCGTGCGCCGCAACTTCCCCGAAACCTTGCTGTGGTTGCCGGAACGCATTACCGACGATCAGGGGCGAGCCACGATCGACATCGACTTGGCCGACTCGATCACGACTTGGCGGCTCAGCGGTTCCGCGGTCAGTGCCGATGGTCGGCTCGGCGCTTGGCAGCAGGGATTGCGTGTCTTCCAGCCGTTTTTCGTCGATTTCCAACTGCCGGTCGCTCTGACACGAGGAGACGAAGTGACGGTACCGGTGGTCGTTTCCAATTACCTCAACGAGCCGCAAATCGTCGAAGTCCACTTGGCCGATCTCGATTGGGCCCAGCGCCTCGGGACACCCGCGACGCAGACCCTGCGAATGAAAGCCAACGAAGTGCGCGCCGTCGAATATCGCCTGCATGTCTCGCACGCCGGTCGGCAGCGGCTGAATGTCGTGGCTAAAAGCGAGCGGTTCGGCGACGCGGTCGAACGCAGCATCGACGTCCGCCCCGAAGGGCACAAAGTCGAGGTCGTCACCAATGGCCGATTGTCTCCCTCGGCCCAGATCTCGCTGAGCATCCCCCGCGACGCGGTCGAAGGGAGTGCCCAAATGTTCGTCAAGCTCTACCCCTCGAGCTTCAGCCAGGTTCTCGAAGGGATGGAGAACATCTTCCAACTGCCCTACGGTTGCTTCGAGCAAACCTCTTCGACGACGTATCCCAACGTGCTAGCCTTAAGCTATCTGCAAACTCAGCCCAACCCTTCGTTGGAGGTGCTGGCCAAAGCCCGACAGTACATCCATCTGGGGTATCAACGGTTGTTGAGCTTCGAGATTGCCGATGGGGGGTTCGATTGGTTCGGTCGGCCTCCGGGGAAGGTCACGCTGACGGCCTACGGGTTGATGCAATTCGAGGACATGGCTAAGGTGTACGACGTGGATCCGAAATTGCTGCAACGCACCCGCGATTGGCTATTACAGCAACGGAAGGCGGACGGCTCTTGGCCCATCGACCGCGATTTGGCTCACGAACTTTCGCATGGAACTTCCTCGGCGGATCTGGAACGGCTACGCAAAACCGCTTATGTCGCTTGGGCGGTCTTCTCGGGGGGCAAAAGCGAAACGCTGCGGGGACCGACGTTGCACCTGCTGCAAAGTTACGATCCGAAGACCATCGACGAGCCGTACCTGATCGCTCTGACGCTCAACGCCCTGGCCGTCTTGCAAGCCGATGCGTCGCTGCTGGCGGCTTGGCGTGCTCGGTTGGGCGAACTTCAGCAAAGTGATGGCCCCCACCGCTATTGGCAGGCCAAAGCGGGGAGTCGCACCGCTTTCTACGGCACCGGTCAACCCGCGAACATCGAAACGACGGCCCTGGCCGTGCTGGCGCTTTTGGCCGTCGAACCGGGCGATGCCCTCAGCGACGAGGTCCGCGCTGCCTTGGCTTGGCTTGTCAAGCACCGCGACAGTCGAGGCACTTGGTGGACCACCCAAGCCACAGTCTTGACCCTCCGTGCCATTCTCCAATCGCTGACCCGGACGGCGCATCGGCCCCACGATCGCCGCATCGAAATCGCCTTGGATGGCCAAGTGATTCGGCAAGTGAACATTCCCAAGGACCAAGCCGAGGTGTTGCAGCAGATCGACTTGTCGCAACATGTTGTTCCCGGAGCCGAGCGAAGGCTGACGGTACGCGACCTCACCAATGCCGAGACCGGCTTCCAAGTGTTGACCCGTTGGCATGTACGGACCCAACCGCCACCTACCGGTGAGTCACCGTTGGAAGTGGTGCTGAACTATGACAAGACCGAGGTGAACTTGGCCGAGCAACTGACCGCGTCGGTGGTGGTGCGTAATCGCACGCCCGAGCCGATGCCGATGGTGCTGCTTGATCTGCCAGTGCCTCCAGGCTTTGCGCCGAACCTAGACGACTTCGAGCAATTGGTCCGCGACGGCAAGATCGAGAAATATCAGGTGCAGCCGACCCGCGTGCTGGTGTATCTACGATCGTTATCGGCGATGCGACCGCTGGCGTGGATGTACCGCTTGCAGGCCAAGCAGGTGGTGCGAGTGCAAGCCCCCTCCGCGATCGTGTACGAATACTACAACCCCGCCCAGCGAGCCATGAGCGCGGCGGGGCCGACTTTCGTAGTACATCCGCGACCATAAGTCGACTTGAGTCGATGGAGTTCCCACGACCTGGCGAGCCGACAGACGTAAGTTGCTGCGGGGGGGCTCACCTGACGACTGGCGTCGTCGGCTCCAGGCGAGCCGGGAACGTCAGTGCCAGAGATTTTCGGCGAGCCGGGAACGTCAGTGCCAGAGATTTTCGGCGAGCCGGGAACGTCAGTGACCGGAGGGGGAACCCCGGAACGGGATCGTCAACAGTGCCTTGTCGGAGAAACCGTCTCCGCCGAAGAAGTCGCTGTCGGGGGGAAGTGGGCCAACGCGCGCGGTTGCTTCCGACGACTGAGAATCACCCAAGCAGTTGGTCCCAAGATCATCCCCATGCCGATGAGGTTCATCAGCAACAGAGGATGACCGCTCCAGCACAAATCCAACACAGCGCCCATCGGCACTTGGCACAGGCCGACGATGGATAACGTGGTCGGATCTCCCGTGCCAAAGGCTCGCGTCAGGGCCAATTGACCGATCGTCGCCGTAACCCCGATGCCCAGAAACCGCAAAATATCGAGCCGTTCTGCCCCGGCCGGGTTGGGCTGCTGCCAGTCGAACACCAGAAGGGTCGCCAACGCGGTTAGGGTGGCCACCAACGAGAAATGCACCACGACCGCTCGCGGATCGAGATGCCCCAGCCGATTCAGTCCCAGCATGGCAAAAGCGGTCGCTAGGGCTGCTCCCAACGCGGCCAACGACGGCAGCCAAGCGATGGGGGCATCGGTGCCCCCCGGATCTTGCATCAGCCAAACGCCCAAGACGGCACAGAACACCGCGACCCAGACCGAGCGTGCCGGCACTTTGCCCAACATCGGCCAAGACAGCAGGGCGACCCAAATCGGGAAGGTGTTGGTTAGTGTGAAGACCTGCGAAATTGGCAACCGCGTCAACGCGTAGAAGGTGCAAACCAAGCTGACGCTCCCGGCAATGCTGCGCATCCAGAGAATCCGCGGCCGTAGGAAGACCAGCGGCACTTCCCACAGCAGGCAAAAGCCTCCCATGATCAGCAGTACTAGCCCGGCACGGGCCAAAGCGACAATCTGCCATGGAAAATGGGCACCCAAGTCATGAGCGAAGACACCCATCAGCGTGAAGAACACGCAGCCGGTGAGC
>CALEEC010000259.1 GCA_937949245.1 uncultured Gemmataceae bacterium
AAAAGGGGATGATAGCGAAACCAATCTTTTCGGCGGACGAGCTAAAGATATTCGATACCAAACGTCGTCTGCTCCTTGAGGGCACCCGACAACCGGCGTCGTTTTCTACGAAAGATTAGGGATTTCACAAGAGACCGCCATGATGGCTATGAGAAAATTGTGAGAAAAAACCAAACACGGAGCGGCGGGCTGACGCCCGCCGTGGCTACTAATTAACCAGCGTCATTGAGCAACGAAGGTATCGGCAAAACGATTCACGAACGCGAAGTCACTTCCGTTCCAGGCAATACAGGGCTTTGTTAGATCGAAGGAAGAGCCGACCATCGATCGCTACTGGGGAAGCATCGAAATTGCTGCCGTCGCTTAGGTCGTTAGTCGCAATCAATTCAAAAGTCGGCTTGGCCGCGACGACGTAAGTTTTGCCCTCGCGGCCGAGGTAATAGATTCGTCCATCGGCCAATAGAGCGGATGCGTAAACCCCTCCAGCGCGGGGAATTCGCTCTTCATAGACAATGTCGCCCGTGTCGGCTTTGGCACAAAAAGCGGTGCCGCTGGCATCGTTCATCCAGTAGAGGTGTCCTTGATAGAACACGGGGGACGAAACATTCGAGCCTTTCTTGCTGGTCCACAGTCGATGAGTAGCGGTCACGTCTCCGCTTCCGCCGGCACGGACGGCCAAGCCGGTAATGCCGCTGCGTCCGCCCAGGCAATAAACGACCCCCCGATCAGCGACGGCACTGGGAACAATGTACCAACCGATGTCGGTGTTGCAGGTCCATAACTGTTTACCGGTCAAGGGATCGAGGCCAATCACTTTGGGTTGCGTGACGACGACCAGTTCATCCTTCCCCGCGGCGTTTTTCACCAGAATCGGCGTGTTGTACGCATCTTTAATCCCTGGCGTGCGCCATTTTTCCCGGCCGGTCTGCTTATCGTAGGCGATCATAGCTTCGCTCTCGATGCTGCCGTTGAGGAGGACGAGATCCTGATACAACACTGGTGATGCCGCCGAGAGCCAACCCTGTTGCCGCGTGCCGACCTCAGCTTGCCAGAGTTTTTTCCCCGAGTGATCGAATGCGAATAGCCCCGTCGTGCCGAAAAAGCAGTAGATGCGATCGGCGTCGACTGCAGGCGTACTTGACGCATACCCCTCGCCATCGCGGGACGGTTTTTTCGCTGGGGTTCTGCCGGGGATGCTTTGATTCCACAAAATTTTGCCGGTTTTTCGATCAAGACACACTAAGTGAAGACGCAAGTCAGCCTCGGAACCAAGCGGTTGCCCGGGGACGGCATAGCCGGTCCAGCTGGTCAAGTAGATGTGATCGCCGAAAAACGATGGACTCGATGCCCCTGGCCCCGGTAATTCGGTCTTCCAAGCGAGATTCTCTCGCGAACTCCAGGTGATCGGTAGACCTTTCTCAGGACTGATACCGGAACCTTCCGATCCACGAAAGCGGGGCCAATCCGCAGCGGTGGCACCAGAACCTAGCCATAACGAAACGGCTACAGCGAAAGTGAAAGTGCGTACCATGGAGAGGTTCCTCGAAAAGTAAGTGAAGAGAAAGTGTAAGTTGATGGTATTAAGGAATTTTTTTCTCCGCAAGTCTTAAATGGACGAAAATTGACCTTCCTTTAATTTCCAAGTTCGTCGTCGAGCTGATCATGCGAAGCAACAAATTGGCAGGAACGGAAATAGGTTCCTGAATCCATAGCTGGCATCACGAGGGGGCGAAATGGGGTTGTACGCCTTTTTTGCCCTTGACGAGAAGGCGAGCGCAGTTCATGGTGATGCCCCTTTGGCTCGAATTAGGGGGTCACCGGGGGATGCCCATGAACCGGTTCATCGCGGTCTTGGCGCTGGCAGCGAGTCTGCCGTTGGGAGCGAACGCTCAATCCATCGTCCCCATTTGGGGGCATGACGGCGTGGTTTCTGCTGTGGCGTGGACCTGCAACGGGCGGCAGGCCGTCTCGGCAAGTCACGATCAGACCCTGCTGCTGTGGAACATGGTCGAAGACACTCCCCCGACGCGGTTACGCGGTCACGGCGCGGCTATATTGGCCTTGGCTGTCACTCTCCGGGGCGAACGCATTCTTTCCGGCGATGCCGAAGGGGGACTGCATCTGTGGCAGCCCCAGCAAAGCGACGAACCCATTCGACTGGCCGGCCATACCGATGCCGTCACCGCGGTCTGTCTCGATGCGAGCGGTCGTTACGGCTTTTCGGTGGGGAAAGATCGCACATTGCGGGTCTGGGATCTCGACCATGCCCGGCTATGCGACCGTTGGCAACTCAGCACGACGCCGTTGACCGCCGTGGCGATCGATCCGAGCGATCGCCTGTTGGCCGTCGGCACCCAAAGCGGAGAGATTCGTTGGATCGAACGTTCCACTGGGCAAATGATCCGCCAGTGCAGCGGTCATGCCGAAGCCATCCAGCAGTTGGCGTTCTCGCCCGATGGTCGATTCTTGGTTTCGGCCAGCGAAGACAGTAGTATACGGATGTGGGAAGTGGCTACCGGCCGATTGCGTCAGACGTTCTTGGGCCATGCCGACGCGGTGCGTGCTGTAGGCTTCCTTCCCGATGGCTCGGGGTGCGTGTCGTTGGGGCTTAGTGGTCAATTGTTGGTCTGGGATGCGTTCGATGGCCAAATTCGCTTCCGCCATCGCTTTCCGGGCCACGGCTACAGTCTAGCGATCGCTCCGCAAGGGCGGACGCTATTGATCGGCACCGGTTCGACGGCTTGCTTTCGCCTGCAACTGCCTCGTTCGGCACGCTGATAGAGAGGAAACGGGGGGGCGACTTCCTTTGCTCCTGCTGTGGTACTGCCATGTGCGAGTCGGCCCTGTTAGCGGCGATTGAAGCGGAACCCGATAACGATCTACCGCGGTTGATCTACGCCGACTGGCTGGAAGAACACGGCCAAGCCGAGCGGGCCGAGTTCATTCGCTTGCAATGCGAACTGGCCCAGATGCCCCTCGCCCACCCGGAACGTCCGCATCGGCATCAGCGGGCCGAGCAACTGCTGTACGACCACGAACTGCGTTGGCTGGGCGAGTGGAATCGCGCTCGGTTGATCGATTGGCGCTTCGACCGAGGTATGCTCGACACCATCGAGATGGGACCACGGCCCTTCCTGTGGCACGGCCAAGAATTGCTGCAACGCGAACCGGTGCGTCGGCTACGGCTCAACGGTCCTTATGGCGAAGGGGTGGCCGCCGAGGTGATTCCTCAGATTATCCAAGTGCCGCACTTCGCCCGCATTCGCGGATTGGATCTGAGCA
>CALEEC010000260.1 GCA_937949245.1 uncultured Gemmataceae bacterium
CTTCTTCCGCTGCCGAGCTGACCGTTCCCACGCCGAACATCCCTTCGGTTCCCAAACCCTCGGTATCCAAACCTGCGGTGCCCCAAGCGTCGGTGCCCCAATTGTCGCTGCCGTCCATCGGGGACGATGACGATGAAGGGAAAGTGTCGTTGTTCGACGAGGGCGAACGACTCGACAAAACCCTGCGACAACAGCACATTGGCGTACTGCGTCCCAGCCTGTTGATCGGGGTCGGCCATTTCGGCCGACGGGCTCTGTTGGAATTACGCTGCCGACTGCTGGACCGCCTCGGCGATCTAACCCTGATGCCGATGTTCCGCTTTCTGTATCTCGACTCCGACTCCGAAGGCATCTCCAGTGCCACGCAAGGGGCGGCCGATGTGGTCTTGCAGCAAGAGCAAATCTTCGCCTTACCCTTGCAACCGGTAGCCAACTATCGACGCCGCATCTTGGAACATCTGACCGAATGGCTGCCGCGCGAAAAGCTCTACGCCATGCCGCGGTCGCTGCAGCCGATGCATCAGCGTGCCTTGGGCCGATTGGCGTTTCACGATCACTACCTGCGTTTCATCAGTCGAATCAAGCGCGAAGTGCAGGTGGCCACGCACCCGGAGTCGATTGCTCAGTCGATGGGTCATACTGGCTTGTCGTTACGCGACAACACGCCGCAGGTGATCGTTTTCGCCGACACCGAATCTGGTCTGAGCGGCTGCCTGATTGATCTGGCTTACGCGGTACGTCAGGTGTTGGAACAAACGAATCACCTGTCGAGTCCATTGGTGGCGGTCTTGCATGCTGGCGCACCGCAAGATCCGGCGACGCCCCGCGAGGACTTGGCCAACACCTATGCCACGCTGACAGAGGTGCATCACTTTTCCGATCCTGCGGTGTCGTTCTCGGCGCAGTACGGCGGACCGGATGGGCCGAAAGTGCATTCGACTGCCCCGCCGTTCCACACCGTCTACCTGACGCAGGCCGAGAATCGCAGTTCGGACGCCTTGCACGATTGTTTGGCCCGCTTGTCGACGTTTTTCACCCAGGAACTAACCACCACGTTGGGCCACTGGCTCGACCAGCGACGTAGGGAATGTCGAGCGCCCCAACAGCTGCCGTTTCGCAGTTTGGGCACCTACGCGTTGTGGTTCCCGCGCGGGCTGTTGTTGCGAGCTGCAGCTCGGCAAGCGTGTGCCTCGCTGCTAGCCGACTGGCAAAACGCCGGCACCTCGGCCGTTCGCGCCAGTGTCGAGGAGACCTGCCAACGAGCGATGCTCCTAGATCCGCGGCTGAAACCGGAAACCCTGGGGCCAGCACTCGAACAGGCCAGCCGAACCGAGGAAGGCTCCGTCTCGGAACAACTGCAAAAACTGCTGCAGCGGTTAGAAGAAGAGATTCCGACCGTTTCGACCCGCGAAGCGGCCATCTCCTGGGCACGCCGGACCATGCGCGATGTCGTCGAATGGACTGGCACCAAACCGCATACCGAAGGCGACTCCAACTATCGACGTAGTCGCCTGTCGCGGGTGCTGGAACAAGCCGTCGTCCGCGTGACCGAGGAATGGTTCCATCACCTTTTGCAGCTTGCGTTGTCGTACCTCGATCGTTCGGGGGCACGCTTGGCCTGTGCCGAGGCGGCATTGCAGCGCTTGGTGCGAGCCAGCATGGAACTGTTGCAACCGCTGGCACCGCGAGCCAACGAATTGGCGGTGCGCTGCAAGCAAGCGGCCGTCGATCTGAACCACGCCTTCGATGCCTGCATGAGTGGGGGGAGTTCTTTCTTCCCGCTGGGCGGACGCATGACGCGAGCGTTACGGCAGTTTTTCGATCAGCTGGTTCACTTCGCCCAACAGCGGTTGTTGGAGGATCTGCACGATGCCCAAATGCAGGTGTTCCGCCGCTTGGCTGCCAAGTTCGAGGAAAGCATCCGCGATCTAGCCTTTTGTCGGCATCGGCTGACGCATCTGCAACAATTGCTGGCTCTGCCGTTGGATCAGATGGTCATGCAAACGCAAGCCTTCGCGGCCAACGAGCGGACCCCACTTCCGCTTTCCAACGACGGGGCTAGCTTACTGCTGACGCAGGCCATGCGAGCGACCAACACCCTGCAAGTCATCTTCCCCGAGGGCGAAAGCGATCTGGAGCAAGCGGCCAGTCGGGTGATCAGCCAAATGCAAGCGACGCACTGGAACCGCTTGGAAGAAATTTTGCAAACCTTGGTACTCACTCCGCTGGGGGGGCTATTTCACATCTGCCAGAAAACGAGCGATCTGCTGCGCGGTTTTGGTAGTCCGATGCTCGATCAAGCGGCGGCTTATTTGGCCGAACTGCTGCCTACGACCGATGTGGCACAGGTCGAGTTCTCAGCGATGCAATCGTTACGCGTCGATCTGTCGGCGCAGATGCAGCAGCACTACGACTTGGCTCAGCCATTGCTTGCCGGGGGCGAAAAAGAGCAGCAGGCGTATTTGCTGGTCCCCAGCAGTGAAGCGGGGCGAGCTTTGGCAGACCTTGTCCAACGACTGATCCGCGGTTTGACGGTGGTGACCTTGGAAGGTTTCACGACCGACTTGGTTTTCTGCCGGGAGCAAGGATTCCTCCGTCCAGCCGATCTGGCTAAGATCTTCCGTGCCGCCCAATCGGCCTACGCCGAACTGGTCGGTCATCCCACCCATTCGCCCCATGCCCGTTTCGACGTTCTGGAGTGGTTGCCTCTGGAAACCTGACGCGCTGCGGCGTTCTGGGGCGTCGGATAGAAGAAGCCGACAGCCGAGCGTTACGGACGGTGCTTCAGGTACATCAGTCCACAGCTTTGCTGAGAAGTCGGTGAAGAGTCGGCATTTTCGTTGCGAATCGCCCAAATTTTCGCACAATAAAGGTCGGTCTGTCGGTGTGCCCGTTAACTCTGTTCGGCCCCTCGCTCGATCGTCGTGCGCTCGAGCCATGCCCCCCATGGGGTCAGCATGGGGAACCGTTCTGGGGGCATCAGGAGAATCCACCGTGCCGTTCGCCTGTCCGCACTGCGGTCACTCGATGAGCGTCAAGAACGCCAAGCCTGGGCGTTTTACGCCACGCTGCCCGAAGTGCATGCAAAACTTTGTGCTAATCATTCCGGCCGATGTGCAAGCGGAATGGCAAACCTACAAACCCGACGAAGCCCCTCCCGTCGCGGGGAGTGGTCCACCGAAACCCGCCGTCGCGGCCAACAAGACCACGATCATTCCGACTCAGGGAGCGCCGGCCGATAATTCCAGCGAAACCGGCAAATTCGATCCCGTGGTTCTCCCGCAAGCGTCCTCCAAGACCACGCAACGAGCGACCATGGTCGTTGGTGGAGCGACGGCCTCGGCTCCGTCGGATTCGGAAACGGGAAAATTCGAGCCGATCGTCGCTCCCCAACCTGCTGCGGCAAGTGGCACCGCGGCAAGCAACCCAGCGGCAAGCGGCACCGCAAAAAAAACGATGATCATTCCCAGCGGTTCCGCAGCTTCGGACCCCAAGCAAGACACTGGACCTTTGCGCGGAACCACGGCCGGGAAAGCGGCATCATCGGCCCAGGAAGCGACGCTTGCCGAAACACCTTCGCCGATGTCCGGCTCATCGGCTTCCGCGATGGAAGCCACCGGCGCGTTTGAAGGGCTAGATGCTCCGCCCCGATCTGCCACGGCTGACCAAGAGGCGACGGGTGCGTTTACCGGGATCGATGCTCCCGCAGCTTCCGCAGCTTCGGCGTCTTCGTCGGCCACGGAAGCGACCGGCGCGTTTGAAGGAATCGATGCCCCTGCGACTTCTGCGCCTGCCGGGGCTTCGCCTTCGGTCACCTCGGCATCGACCAAGCCTGCCGTCACCTTCGTGCGTAAAATCTCCAGCGACGCGACAGCCGTCGGCGCGGGTGCCGGACGCAGCAATGCCACGCGGGTCGATGCTTCGTCGCGGGATGTGACCGTCGCGGAACCTTCTTCGACTGCCAAAGCACATCCGGCACGCAGTGGCGACGACGAAATTCCCAACCGCCTGGGCGGATACGAGATCGTCAAGGAACTCGGCCGAGGTGGTATGGGGGCGGTGTACCTGGCGCGGCAAATCTCGTTGGATCGGCCGGTCGCTTTGAAAGTGATGAATGCCCGCTGGGCGTCGGATCCGGTGTTTGTCGCTCGCTTTGTCCGCGAGGCTTACGCCGCTGCTCAGTTGGTGCATCATAATGTGGTGCAGATTTACGACATCGGTGCCCAAGACGGCATCAACTTCTTCAGCATGGAATTTGTCGAAGGGCGATCGTTGTCGGACGAAGTGCGTAAACTGGGGAAACTCGATCCCGATGTGGCCGTCGGCTACATTTTGCAGGCCGCTCGCGGGCTGAAATTCGCGCACGATCGTGGGATGATCCATCGCGACATCAAGCCCGATAACCTGATGCTCAATAATCAGGGCATCGTCAAGGTGGCCGACTTAGGGCTGGTCAAGACTCCCGCAATGACCAGCGAAGACGATCGGCTTAGCGATCTGCCCGACGATGACCCCAACGAACCCAGTTCGGGTCGGGGATCGCAAACTGGCTTGGCCTCGCTGCCGACCGAAATCACCAGCGCGCACACCGCGATGGGCACGCCGGCGTACATGAGTCCCGAACAATGCCGCGATGCCGCGAACGTCGATCAGCGGGCCGACATTTATTCGTTGGGCTGCACCTTGTATGTGCTGCTGACTGGCCGGCCGCCGTTCCAAGGTACCACGGCGATCGAAACCATGCGGATGCACGCTTACGAGCCGCTGGTTCCCCCGGACCAGGTCGAAAAACGGGTTCCACCCAAAATCAGTGCGATCCTCCTCAAAATGATGGCGAAAGATCCCAAAGATCGCTATCAAAATATGGACGAACTGATCACCGCTTTGGAAAGCTACCTCGGGGTGCAAAGCACGGGGCCATTCACTCCCAAAGAAGAGCACGTCCAGGAACTGGAAGAGTGCGTCAAAGGGTTCAACGCCTCGAAATCGGCGAAGTTGCACGGCTTGCTGGTCAAGGGCCTTTACAGCGCGTCTGTTCTGATTGTTGCCATTTTGGCGTTGTTCGTCAGTGCCAAGCTGGCCAGCGGTTGGTTCGCTCTGACTTTGGCAGCGACGGCCACCTACTTCGTTCTCAACGGAATTGCCGAGAAAACCTACCTGTTCCGCAAGGTCCGCGAATTGGTCTTCGGAAGTCGCCTCAGTGACTTCGTTACCTTTGGCTTGGGTGCAATTGCCTTCTTTGCCATCCTTTATTTCGCAGGTCTGTTGTGGTACTGGCTCGGTTTCGGCATCGCGGGAGGCGTCTTGGCGTTCCTGCTGCGGTCGGTGTTGGATCGCAAGATCGTCCGGGAACGTGAACCGTACATCGAGCGTGCCGAAAAGCTGCTCAAGAGCCTGCGTCTGAACGGTTTGGAAGAGGATGCCATCCGGTTGTTCGTGGCCAAGTACAGCGGCAACGTCTGGGAGGAATTTTTCGAGGCGTTGTTCGGCTACGAAGCGAAGTTGGCAGCGCGGTCGGCCATTTCGCGGATCGACAGCGGTCAGAAACGCGAACGCTTCGGCACTTGGCGGGAGCCGTTGATTCACTGGATCGACAACGTCCAACGCGCACGCCAGGAGGCCAAAGAGCGCGCCTTGCTCCGCAAACTGGAAGAGGAAAAACTGAAGGCTCAAGGGGTCGATGCCCAGTTGGCCCAAGAGCAAGCGGAAGCGGCCGCCGAACTGCTAGTCGAACAAGCCGCCGAGATCAAAGCGTCGGCTCCTCAGGAATTGGAAAAGACGGTTGCACCGACCGAAGGCTTGGCCGAGGAAGCGCCCGCCAAACCGGTCAACGTCCGCGAGATGCTGCGTCGCGTCGACAAAGCCCCCAAGAAGGCCAAAAAGCCGCCGGTGCCGGTATGGAAGACCGCGGCCAACTGGGCCTTCGGTTGGAAGCTCCGTTTTGCCGTCGCGGTGCTGCTGTTGTTGCTCGGTGCCATGGGATCGGGCCTGGACCAATCGAAGATTGCTTCCGAATCGGCGGTGCAAGCCCTATTCGGAGCCCAGGCCACGACCAAAATCGGTGCCCTCCCCGGAGCGGCAGTCCTCGCCGGGCTGCTGCTGTTGTTCTCGATGTTTGGGCGTGGCTTATGGATGACCACGCTGGTGATGATCGGCGTCGTGGTGATGCTGTTCGGCACTTCCTTCGGAGCGCCGGCCGCAGGACCATTGACGGCGAAACAGTACGCGCTAGCGGTCGGCACGATGATCGGCTTGACCGGTTTGCTATCGTCTCGACGACGTGATTGACGCGAGATTGGCAAACCAGGAAAACTGTCCGACGGGGGCGGTGTCCGCTAGAACCAAGATTGACGATGCTCTCCGGTGTCCCATGAAAACGAAGCGCAAGCGCATGCAACGGACATCCCCCACGTTGGCCCATCGTTCGACCGCCACGCCCACGGCTCCCGATGCGGGCTTGTTGAGTGTCACCGATGCAGTATGCTTGATTCTGGGCATCATCATCGGTGCGACCATTTTTGAAGCGCCACGACTGATCTTCGAGAACGTCGATCATCCTGCGACCGGCATGGCTGCTTGGCTGCTGGGAGGTGTTGTCTCGTTGATCGGTGCCTTGTGTTATGCTGAACTGGCCACGACCTACCGTTCGGCAGGAGGCGACTATACCTACCTGACACGAGCCTACGGCCGAGCCGTCGGCTTCATGTTCGCCTGGGCCGAGCTGGCCGTCATTCGCACCGGCGGCAGCATCGCGTTCATGGCCTATGTCTTCGCCAAATATCTGCAACAAATCATCGATGTCGGCACCTACACGGTTTTCCTGTACGCCGCCGGCTCGATCGCGCTGTTGACCCTGATCAATGCCCTGGGCATGCAACCAGGTCGGCGGACGCAAAATCTCCTGACGGCCGCCAAAGTGTTTGGCTTGGCCGGCATCGTGGTTGTCGGACTGCTCGCGCCGTTGTTCCACGAGGTGCCCCCCGCGACCACGGTCGATGAAAGCAAAAGTGCCGACCCATGGGCTTCCTTCGCCCTGGCTATGGTCTTTGTTTTCTACGCCTACGGCGGATGGAACGAAGCGGCGTTTGTCTCGGCCGATGTGCGCGAACCGAAACGGAACATCGTGCGCTCGCTGGTGTATGGCACCTTGGCCGTCACGGGAATTTATGTGATCGTCAATCTGGCCTACCTGGCGGCGTTGGGCTTCGACGGTGTGCGGCAGTCGAAAGCCGTGGCCGCCGACGTGCTGGGGCTAGTCTTCGGCGAATCGGGACGGGTAATCATGAGTGCTTTGGTCGTCATCTCGGCACTGGGGTCGATCAACGGCTTGTTGTTCACGGGAGTGCGGCTGTACGGCACCTTCGGGAAGGAACATCGGCTATTCCACTGGTTGGCTTTTCATCCGACCAAGCCATCGGGATCGTTGGGGGCGTTGTTCGCTCAGGCGGGCTTCAGCTTGTTGTTGATCTCGCTGATCGAGTTTTCCCCTTGGTGGACCTGTGCTTTGCGGAAATTGTGGTACGACTTTGGCTTCGCCGTGCAGGAAAGTCTTCAGCAGACTTCGCGCGGAAGTTTCGATGACCTAGTCACCTGCACCGCACCAGTGTTTTGGCTGTTTTTCTTCCTGACCGGCTGTTCGCTCTTTGTGCTGCGTTTCCGCGATCCGGACACCGAGCGACCGTTCCGCGTCCCCTTGTATCCGTGGATTCCCTTAATATTCGTGGCATCGTGCGCTTTTATGCTGTACCGTAGTGCGGCATACGCCCTAGAGCAGGAACCCGCGGAGGCATTGGTAGTCGTGGTACTGATGCTCATCGGACTTCCGCTCTGTGCGTTGTCGGGTTGGAATCCGCAATCGGGATTTACCAGGAGAGTTGCACCCATGAGACGTTTGTGGTGGACTGGATTGTTCATGTTGTTGGCCGGATTGGCCTTGTCGCCGCGAGCCACGGCCCAAGAAGAAAGCCGACCGGCGCTGCTGCGTGTCATCGTCCCCTACGGCGCGACCATCGAGATCGACGGCTACAGAACGCTCCAAAGCGGTGCGCTGCGTCGCTTCATCACCCCGCCGTTGAAGATCGGCAAAGAATACAGTTACACCTTGAAAGTGACCTACATGGTCAACGCCACTCCGGTGGTCAAACAACGCACCATCACCGTGCGTTCCGGGGAAGAGATCGAAATCGACGTTCTCCGAGCCGAAGCCGAAGATGCCCGCAAAGCTGCAGAAATGAAAGCGGCCGCGGAAAAGAAAGCCGCCGAGGAAGCCGCTAGGAAAAAGGCCGAAGCCGAAGCTCTCGCGAAGAAAAAAGCGGAAGAAGAAGCTCTCGCCAAGAAGAAGGCGGAGCAAGAAGCGTTAGCCAAGAAGAAGGCCGAAGAGGAAGCCGCTAAAAAGAAAGCCGAAGAAGAGGCCAAGAAGAAAGCTGCTGAGGAAGCCGCTAAGAAAGACGCGGAAAAGAAGGACGAACCGAAGAAGGACGAACCCAAGCCGAACGATTCGGTGGAAGTCCTCCCCGAACCGGATTTCTCCAAGTTCGATCTGCCGGTAGCTATCGCTGAGGAGAAGGGGGGCAAGAAAGAAGAGA
>CALEEC010000261.1 GCA_937949245.1 uncultured Gemmataceae bacterium
GTCGAAGTCGTAACCGACCACTCGAAGCGTGCCGGCCAAGACGATCTGTTTTTTCCTCTGGACCTGCCAAATCACGGGCGTGCTGTAATTGCGGAGAAACTCACTGCGATCGGTCTTCCAAACGGTTTCGCCATCGGCCAAGCGAAACATCATGATGAACGAACCGTTGTCGTGATCCTGAGCCAAAATGACGCGATCATCGACCAAAATCGGCGACGAGCCAGCGCCAAATTCATTGGGAAACGGCCCAAACGGCCGATGCCAAACACGTTGGCCTTCGACGGTGTGACAGAACAAGCCACACGAACCGAAGAAACTGACCACATATTTGCCATCACTGGCCGAGGTCGATTGGGCGGGATTGCCGACGGCATGTACTGGTTCGAGTTGTTTCGCGGGGCAGTGATCTTCCCACAAGAGTTTGCCGGTGTTTCGGTCGAGGGCGAACACATAGAGTTTTTGTTCCCGCACGCCGGTCAGGAAGATCCGTGAACCAACCACAATGGGCGAGGAATGCCCCAGAGGGACGGGAGTTTTCCATAGGACATTTTGGTTCGGGCCGATCGCGTCGGGCAATGGATGGCCTTCGACGGCACGTCCGAAATGGGCACCCCGAAACTGAGGCCAATCCTCGGCCTGCAATCGATCGACGATTCCCAGACTGACGATTCCCCAGAGCAACCAAGTTTGACAACGCATAATCGCATCTCAACAGGAAGGAAGCGGTACGGTAGGTGCGATTGAGCGTAACCGAAACTTCGCGCGATCGCAACGGTGCAGTCAGTTATGGTGCAGTGGCGAAGCATCGAGCGCTTGCCGCGTCAGGCTCGCTGGGGAGCATCGAAACCTTCCACCAAGGCAGGCTAAATCGGTTTCGAGAGTGCTGTATTGCCAATAGGATCGTCAGCGGAAAATAGCATCATCGGAACTGGTGACCGCTACATCAACAACCTCGCGTCGCTCTAAATATGCCGTCTTCTGCACTCCCCCGCCAACTCGCGTTGACGGCTCAGTTCGTGGTGTTAGAGCCGACGACGCAAGTCGTTGGGTAGGGGGAATGTATCGTCGTGTGCCGGACCAGAGCTGTCACTAGCGTTGGCAACTCTGGATGCGTTTCCTTAGGAAGACCAGCCCCTCCGGGGGCGATCGTGAACTACAAGGATCGATCCAGATGCGCAGTGAGGACGACTCCCCCTTGTGCTGCTAATGCAGACGTGTGGATCGAACAACACCCTGACGGTATTCTTATTCTGCAAAACCATATCTCACTTCCCGATGCAGAAGCGGCTGAAGATACGGTCGAGTAGGTCGGTGGTGTAGACCGCTCCTACCATTTCGCCGAGGTGATCTAGCGTCAGGCGGAGTTCTAGTGCCAATAACTCTGTTGGCAGACCCTCCAAGACGATCTGATGCGCCGAACGCAAGTGCTTCAGGCACGCCTCCACATGATGCTGGCAACGGCTTAAACTCGGTGCCAGCGAAGGACGATTGTGCAGTTTCGCTCGGTCTGCCAGCAGTTGTTTCAGGGCCGCTATCCCATGTCCCGTCACGGCGCTGGTACACAACCAACCTGGGATCGTCTCTCCCTGATCGCACATCGTAGCAACGCCGAGCGGATCATCGCCGGGGTCCAAGGGCGTGAAGGCGTTGGCTTCGATCTGCGCTCGCGGGACGCACCATAAACGAAGATCCGCTCGTTTCGCTTGTGCTTGCCCCAACTCCTGGGCTTGGCGTTCGATCACGTTGCGGGCCGACTCCCGGCCGGCGGTGTCCGACAGTTCGATGAGCGTGCCGTCGACTTCCAACGTTGCCGTCAAGTAGTCGCGGGTGGTGCCGGGTTTGTTCGAGACAATCGCGGAGCGACGGCCAATCAGGGCATTGAACAGGCTGCTTTTGCCGGCGTTTGGCTCGCCGACCAAGGCAACGCGGTAGGTCCGTTTGCATACCGAACGCTCGCGGAGCTGTTTTTCCAACAGCACGAAGTGGGCCAGGGCTTTGCTGATGCGTTGTAGCAGTTCCGTTTCCTGGACGAACTGAATGTCTTCCTCGCTGAAGTCGAGTCCCGCTTCGACGTCGGCTAACAAATTCAACAGATCTTCGCGTAAGGCTCGCAGCGGTTGCGTCACTCCCCCGGCCAATTGCGTCAGCGAGGCTTTCAATTCGTCGGCGTCGGCCGCTTCGATGACGCCTAGGACCGCCTCCGCTTGGGGGAGATCCTTCTTGCCGCTGAGAAACGCCCGCAGGGTGAACTCGCCGGGCAAAGCGGAACGTGCGCCGGCATTGAGCAGTTCCGCGATCAAGCGATCGACAATCGGCGGGGAGCCGAGCAAATGCAGTTCGGCCAGGTCTTGTCCGGTGTACGAGGCGGGGGCTTGCCAAAAAAGCAGGTCCAACGGCACGGTCAGCGTCCACCCAGTGAGGCGAGCCGCGGTGGAGATGCGCTGCCGTGGTTGCACCGGGGTATCGAGCATCAGAATCCGGGCCAAGATTGAACGGGTCGCCGGGCCACTGAGCCGCACCACCGCTCGGGCTGCTGCTCCAGGGGCCGACGACAACGCGACAATCGTATCTTCAGGATGCGGGGTCACGGTTTTTTCTTGTCCTCGTCCAGTTTCTTTTCCAGCCAATCTTTGAGGCGATCGAGGAAACCGATCGGGCTTCCTTGATCGGTGGGTTTATCGAGGATGCGGCCCTTCTTGGCTTTGCCTTTCTTCTTGCCCGCAGCAGTGGCACGATCCTGACTCGGCTTAGCGGCCGTGGGAGGCGTGGCCGTCGCAGATCGGCTTGGCTCTTCAGGGGGCAGTTCGCCGGGCTTGCGCGGTTTGGGGATGAATTGCCGTTCGATCAATCCCCAAGCTGTGCTCGCGATAAAATACAGACACAGTCCGGCGGCCACCTTGTAGAAGACGAAGCCGATGACGATCATCATGAACTTCATCATCTTCTGTTGGAATTCCTGCTGTTCGTCGGTGGGCGGAGGCATCATCAGTTTCTGTTGAATCAGCATCAAGGTCACCGCGATGATCGGCAGTAGGTTGAAGTAGGGGCCGAGGTAGAAGCCACTGCCCAGCCATTCGGGATCGCTGAAAATTGGGATGCTTTCCGACCACCAAAAGAGCATGTCGGGGGCGGCTAAGTTGGGCATCCACAAAAACGATTCCAGCCGGAAGAAGATGCTCTCCTGCAAGGCGAAGTAAAGCCCCATGAAGATCGGCATCTGAAGCAGCAACGGCAAGCATCCTCCCAACGGGGCCAACGGATTGATGCCATGTTGTTTGAAGAGCTTTTGCCGGGCTTCGTTGAGGGCGAAGAAGTCGTCTTTGTACTTTTCGTTGAGTTTCTTCATCTCAGGAGCCAGACGGGCCATCTGCTCTTGGAACTTCAGCGACAGCAGGGTCTGTTTACGGGTTAACGGGAACATGGCACCGCGGACGATCAGCGTCACGCACAACACGCACCAGGCCAAGTTGGGGAGGAAGGTATTCAGCACCCCCAGCAGGCCATGAATCAGGTTGGTGAAGAAGAGGACCAGGTCGGTCCACCAGATGGCGTAAGCGAACGAACCGATGGGGCCAGGCATCTGATAATCGGTCAGCGTGTTGAGTCTGAGGGTCCGTTCGTAGCGTTCGACCGTGTCATAGGCGACGGCATCATTACCTTGGGCGTCTTTCAGACGATGCAACAGACGCACCTTGACGGGACCCTGGTAAAGCAAGTAGCGGTGTTCCACGGGTTCATTCAGATCCAGTTCTTCCGTGACCACGCGCATGGTGATGTCGTCGGAGAAGGGACGCTTGGGATCAAGCGAGCCTTCCGGCGTGGCACGGGCGTATTCCAAAAAGTTCTGTTTGCCTCCTTGGGGTTGTTGGTCATCGACCACAAGCACCGAGGCAAAGTATTGCAGCAAGATGCCGGCGTATTCCAAGGTGTTTTCGGTACGAGGGAATTTGTCGCTGCCGGCTTTGTACGAGATGGTGCGGGCATCATCCAAAAACCGGCGGAGGTAGCCGTTCTTTTCGATGAAGCCGACCACGGCATTGCGGAAGGTCGCGGTGTACCATTCGCCTTCGATCGGGGTGCCCACGGCTCCGCTGATCTGATAGCGAAACTTCCCTGCCGATTTGGCTTGCGGCAAACGCTCCAACCGTACCGTCAGGCCGATGTGATATTCCCGGCGGTGCAAGGTGTAGGTTTTGGTGATCTTGACGTTATGCGGCTCCTCAAGGGTCGTCTCGAAGGAAATGCTTTGCACGTCGGGCGAATCGGTTGCAGGAGCGTTGGCAACCACCTTCCAGACCCGTTTGCCCAGAAGATCCAGCGGCCGGGTGACTTGGCGTTCGGCTTCCGGTTCGTTTTCCAATTCTTTGGCCGTGGGATAGTGGTACAGTACGAACGACGGCGTCGATAGACCGGCCGGCAGCGGACCGGCGCTCAACGTCGTCGGTGGCGGTTCGTTGCTGCGCATCTTGACCGGGCGCGGTTGAATCGTGCCGGGAATCAGGTGCAACGGCACTGTCTTGCCTTGGTCGTCTTGGACTGCTAAGCCGAGTCGATTGGCGTGCTTGAACTGGTTGAGGACTACTTGTTGAATCGCTGCCCCCCGACTGTTGAATACCACGCGTAAATGAAACGGATTGGCCGGGTCATCGCCCAGCACTAGCAATTGGGGTTTCTCTTCGGGGGGAATTTCTCTCGGCTTGGGTTGCGTCAGCGAGCGTTGGGTGGCGAGCAGAGCGACGCTCAGTGGCACGGCGTCGGCCGCCGCGGCTTGGCCGCTGGGCAAGCCACCGAAAGCGATCAACCCTTGGCGAAGAGTTGCGAACTGACCAGCGGTCAGGCGCGGTTGCGGATAGGTCGTGGCCAATGCCGTGGTTAGGCGGACGGCCTCAGCTACGCCGGCACCGCTGATCGTTGGCACCGCAGCCAAGACGGCCGAAACGCGGGGAAGCCCCATTTGCAGCACCCGTTGTTGCAGCGGATCGAGCTGTTCGGCCTGCGGCGGGGTCGGCTTCGGCTTGGGCGGATACAGATAGTTCAACAGCAACGGATAGCCGAAGAATATCAGGAAGATCAGCCCGATGCCGATCAGGTTGCGAACCGTGTTGTCTTGGCTTTTGATCTGATACATAGTCGATCCGCTCCGTCAGCCGGAACGGCCGTCGCTGGGTGCAGTTGGCTTTATCTCGAATCGTCATTCTAGGAACTACCAGCCAAAAAGGTATCGGGGGTGGTCCACCGAAGCATAACTTCTTGCCCGAGTGGCGCGAAGGACGCGGAGGAATCGGGCAACAAAGATCGGACAGGGGGACAATGCGTCTGCGATTCGACCCAACGACTTGCGTCGTCGGCTTCCTCCAGTCCAGCGTTTCAGAGAGCCGCGGACCGGCGTTCGCAGGTGGTTCGAACATTTCCGATCCTAACCCGGAGTGCTTCAACGTCGGAAGATCCAATCGGGTTGGCCGTACTTTTCAGCAATCAACCGCTCGACGTCGCGGCTGGGCCAAAGTTCGATGGGGTGATGCGCTTGCCACTCGTCGCGTAGGGCGTTGACCAAGTCCATCTCGCCGATGGGCACATTGGTGACGAACTGGTGATGCTCCCGCTGGGCCCGGTAGCTTGGTTCGCGTTCGGGACGTTTCAAAAAGCGGCCCATCCGCGTCAGGTCGAAGTCGTACAGCAAGGTGCCGTGATGCAACAACGTCTGGCGTTTTCGTTGCTGGGCGTTGCCGGAAAATTTGCGACCGTTCCACGTCAGATCGCAGATGCCTTCGTGACGCACTTCGCCCAGCCAAGGTGTCAGAGCCTGAGCCAATCGGCCCAGAATGGTGCGGTACGAAGCGTTGACGTCGCGGAAGGTCGGGTGCCGATCGTAGCGCAAAATCAGGGAAAAGAGTAGGCAGCCCGGTCCCAGTAAGACTGTCCCTCCACCACTGGAACGCCGAGCAAGTTCGACCCCTTCCCGCCGACAGGCTTCGACATCGACATCGATCGCTAGCGAGCCACCGGCTCCCAATACGACGGCTTCCCGCGGCCAACGCCAGATGCGTAGCAGTTCGCCCCAACGTCCTTCGTCGGCCCCTTGCAACAACGCTTCGTCCAGTGCCAGATTTTCCGCTAACGTCGGCCGAGTGACTTCCAGCAACAGCAATGGCGCTTCCGACATCGACGCACTCCACTTGGGGAGCCACTGGCTCGGATAGGCATGTACTCTCCGCGCGGGGCAAGCGGCTGAAGCGGTTACGCATCCAACTTGTGGAGCAGATTGACCATCTCGATGGCCACGACCGCGGCTTCAAACCCTTTGTTGCCGGCCTTGGCACCAGCACGCTGCAACGCTTGTTCCAACGTGTCGCAGGTCAACACCCCGAAAATCACCGGAATATTGGTCGACAAACTGGCCGACGCGATCCCCGAGACAGCCCCCCCGGCCACATGATCGTAATGATCGGTGTCGCCGCGAATGATCGTGCCCAGGCAGACGATGGCTGCATAGCGCTGGGTTCGGCCCAAGCGTTGGGCAATCAACGGAATCTCGAAAGAACCGGGCACGCGGACGATGTCAATCGCCGAGTCGGCCACGCCATGCCGACGGAACGCCTCCAATGCCCCAGCCAGAAGGGCATCGACGACCAAAGAATTGAAGCGGGCCGCGATGATCGCGAAACGCCCGCGGGGGGGGGCAAAGTCTCCCTCAAAGTGGTTCGGCATCCGTTTACCTCTGGAGTATCGAGCTTCATCCGCCTGCAACAGCCATGATCGGCTGGCCGGGAACCTCCGGCTTTCATCGGCTATTATTGGCTGGCCGGGAACCTTCGGCTTCCACCGGCTATTATCGGCTGGGAACCCTCGGTTCGTCGGCCGACTCGGACGGTAGATGGCTCAGCCATTGGGGCAGCACCTGGGGCAACTCTTCGACCAATTTGCTTCGCGGCCAAACCGGATCACAGCCGGCCTGGCGTGCCGCTTTGAGCGTCGCGGTATCGACGTGCGAACCATAGCCGACCACCCGTAGTGGCTCGCCCAACTGCTGGCGCAGTTCGGCCAACAAAACGGTGAGGTCCAAATCGGGGGTGTGCAGATCGACCAGAACGCAGGTGGGCCGATGTTCGCGGGCCAACTCGAGCAACCGCGTCGGCGTCTTGGCCGACAACATCCGATGCCCTAGCACCTGAGCCGTCCCCGTGATTTTGCTGCCGAACAAGAGGTCGTCGCACAACAACAAGCCAGAGATCCGCGCATTCATCGTGCCTAGTTCCTCGCTCGCGGGGTCAGATCGCTTCGGGGCCGCGTTCGCCGGTACGGATGCGAATACAATCTTCCAGCGGAAGAATGAAAATCTTGCCGTCCCCGATGCGTCCCTCGGGGCCGGTCCGCCCCGCTTCCATGATGGCGTTGACCGTCGGTTCGACGAAGTCTTCGTTGACCGCGATCTGTAATTGCACTTTGCGGAGCAAGTTGGTCGTCAGTTCGTGCCCGCGATAGGTTTCGGTGTGGCCTTTCTGCCGACCAAACCCTTGCACGTCCACGATGGTCAACCGAAAGACCTCCACTTTGTTCAACGCCTCCTTGACCGCTTCCAACTTCGATGGCTGAATAATCGCCAAGATCAGTTTCATCGATCTCTCCCGGACCAGATAAGCCCGTTGTTCGTCCCCGTGATCCACCTTGACCGCGAACCACTTTGCGTCGGCACGGGGAGAGCAAAACCATGCCGCGCCTGGCTCGCGGGACTGGAGCAGGGGACGATCACTCGCTGCTGGGCTTGGCAATGTCGATCAACAATTGCCGAGCCAAGCGATAGGCGTTGCGTATCAAGGTGACGCGGTTTTCCATTTGCCCCTCGGTGAACAATTTGCCTGGTTCGGCCCGCGGTAGACCGGCCAATTCCAGGGTCAACGGCAACAGTTTCATGAATTCCGCCATCCGTTGTTGTGATCGATCGGCTCCTTCGCTCATGGTTGATCCTTTCTGTATGATGAAATGAACAAGCGTGGCACCGACAAGGCTTCCCACCCATGCCTACCTCCGATTGTACCGTGCAAGCCGTTGCCCTCCCATCCATTCGTGGGAACTTCGCACGCATTTTCTTCGCAGCGAGCGTTCCAAAGCGTCTGGTTCCCCGAGGGAATCATCCAGACCTAGGAGCTTTGCAGGCATCGGCTTTTCCTCGGTCAGCCATTGATCTTAGCAGACGATTCTCTAAGGTGAAGGCAATAGGCTTATCCGGTAGGGTGAGTGGGCATGAGTGTTCATCTACTGTTGTCGTCCGACGCCAGCGAACAGCCGATCACCATCGCGGAGATGTGCCAATATTTCCACGCAGCTGCAAAACCTACGTCCCAATGGCGTATTGGTGCCGAGTTTGAGAAAATTGCCGTCGAGCGAACGACTGGTCGGCAGATTTCCTACCACGAAGTGGGCGGTATTCGCGACATTTTGCATCAACTGGCCGACCGGTTCGCGTGGCAACCCTTCGCCGAAGATGGACAACTGACGACCTTATTCCGCGATGGCGCTACCATTTCGCTGGAACCCGGTGCGCAACTAGAACTTTCGACGCGGGCGACCCCTACTCTGGCCCCCATCGCGCAACAACTCCAACGGCACCTGCAAGAACTGGCGCAGGTCAGCGATCGCGAACGCATCGCTTGGCTGGCAATTGGGGTGTCGCCGTTCACGCCAGCCGAGCAAGTGACGCAAACGCCTCGACGACGGCATCGCGTGATGGCCGAGTACCTCCCCCAACGCTCCGCCACGGCATTGCAGATGATGCGTTCGACGGCTAGCACGCAGGTGACCTTCGACTACGCCGACGAGTACGACGCAATACACAAATTTCGCACGGTCATCGGTTTAGGGCCGATCGTTAATGCTTTGTGGGCCAACTCGCCGCTGTATCACGGAACCCATCAGGGTCTGATCTCGCATCGTGGCCGCATCTGGAGTGGCATGGACCCCAACCGTTCCGGTCTGCTGACGCATCTGTTGCAGGACGACTTCAGTTTCGCCCGTTGGGTCGATTATCTGCTCGACGTGCCGATGATGTTCGTCTACCTCGACGACCAATACCACCCGGCCGAAGGGCGAACCTTCCGCGACTTTTTGCAGCACGGCATCGCTGGCTATTTTCCGACGCTGTCCGATTGGGAATTGCTATTGACGACGGTCTTCCCTGAAGTGCGGTTGAAACGCTTCCTGGAAGTGCGTGGAGCCGATGCCAACGCCTTTCCCTTGGCTATGGCCGTCCCCGCTTTCTGGACCGGCCTGCTGTACGATGCTCAGAGCCTCGACCAGGCCTACCGACTCGCCGAGTCGATTCCTGTGCACGAACTGCCTTGGTTGTTCACCCAAGCGGCGCGACAAGGGCTGAAAACCGTCTACCAAGGCCGCACACTGCTCGAATGGAATCGCGAATTGGTGCAATTGGCTTACGACGGTCTGACACGCCGTTCGCAGTTGCTGCACGATGGCGACGAACGGTCTTATCTAGAACCGTTGTTGGCTCTTCTCGAACGGGGTTGTTCTCCCGCGGAGGCCTTTTTGCAGCACCTCGGCGAACGCCCAGCGACACCTTCCGAGGTTATCGCTTGGTTTGAGCATGTCCCAAACTTTTCGGTGGAAGCGTGAACCCCTTGTCGGTGGGAACCGCCGGAGAATGAATAAGGCGAGCCGGCAACGTAAGTCGCCGGAGGGATTGATGAGTCACCCGACGACTGGCGTCGTCGGTTCCTGGCGAGCCGGGAACGTCAGTGACTGGAGG
>CALEEC010000262.1 GCA_937949245.1 uncultured Gemmataceae bacterium
GAAACTGCGTGCTCAAGAAACGGTTCGGCTGACCGTCCAAATGGCCGCCGACAAAGTCGAAATGACAACGCTTGGCAAGTCCGAGGAACTGACCTCCAATCCGCTTCATCTTTGGCAAAACAAGCCCCTCCTGCTGGGCATGACCGCTTACGATCCCAAGACCCCCGAAATGCAGAAGAAGACCTTCAAGGTCTACCATCATCTGTACATGCCCGATGGCATGCGGGTGACCAACGGTCCCGAGGGCCGCTTCCCGCATCATCGGGGGCTGTTTTATGGCTTCAACCGCATCAGTTACGGCGCGAAAGGCGAAAAGAAGGCCGACGTTTGGCACTGCAACAAAGGCGAACATCAAACGCTCGAAAAACTGCTCGCTCTCCAAAGTGGACCGGTTTTCTGTCGCGAAGTGCTGGACATTGGCTGGTACGGCCAGGATGATCAGAAGTTCGCCAACGAACGACGCGAACTGACGGTCTATCCACTGGCCAACGGCCGTTTGGTCGAGTTCGCCTCGGTGCTGACGCCGACCGTGCCGGGCATCGTCCGCTTGGATGGCGACCCGCAGCATGCCGGCTTCCATTTCCGCGCCCCCGCCGAGGTCGAAAAGACCGCCGCGGACACCTACTTCCTGCGTCCCGATGGCAAAGGCCGCCCCGGTCAGGAACGCAACTGGGACGCCAAAGGCCGAGATCCGAAAACAGTCAATCTCCCTTGGAATGCCATGTGCTTCGTCCTTCAGGGCAAACGCTACACTATGGTCTATCTCGATCATCCAAGCAATCCGAAAGAAGCCCGCGGAAGCGAGCGAACCTACGGTCGCATCGGCAGTTACTTTGAATATGATCTCACCCAGGAGAAACCGCTGAAGGTTCATTACCGCATCTGGGTGCAAGAAGGCGAAATGACCGTGGCCGAGTGCGAAGCCTTGAGCAAAGCCTTCACCGAATCGACCATCGTCGAAGTGAGCGTGCGTTAAGACGTCGCTTCCAGAAACAACGGCAGAGCGAGGCGAGAGGAACGGACCGAACGCTCGCTGCTGCCTTGCGTCGCATTGCGGGCTGCGACATGCATCATCCACAGCGGGTTGTGGCATGCGTCATCCACAAATTGTGATTTTGGAACAAGAGGGCTTCCTAGCCTGGCAGTTGGAACCACTGTTCGCGGAGACACGCTGGCGTTTGCGTGAAGTGCGTCAAGTGTCGGCTTGCGTGGGCATCCTGCGTCGTGCCGCTCCGGTGGTGTTTGTCATGGAATTGCCTCACGAGACGTCCCGCTACCTGACGCTGCTAAGCGATCTTCAAGAAAAGGTGCCTGATCTTCCGATCGTCGTTGTTGGCGATCTTCGCCGAAAAGCTAAGGAAGCCGTCGAGGAACGGATTCAACTGACGCGGTTGCTGTTCGACCTCGGCGCACGCTATGTGACCTTCCCACCTTTGTCGCGGGAATTGCTCATAGAAGTGGTCCGGTCGTTGATGCAAGCCGAACTGCGCCGTTTCGATCCGCAATTCCCCGCGGTGACTCCATCGAGCGTTCCCAAGCCGAACCCTTGACATGACGCACGAATTGCCCATTTTGGATCGCACCCGGTGCATTGGTTGCGGAGAATGTGTGCAACTTTGTCCCACCGAATGCTTGCGCATGCTCGAAGCTGAACCGCTACTGGTCCGGCCATGCGATTGCATTGCCTGTAGTGTGTGCGCGCTGATCTGTCCGACCGAAGCGATTCGTGTAGAACGCCCTACCCCGGAGTGTTCTTCCGAGTGAGTCTGCACAGTGCTAGGCGCTAAGTCCGGCGTCGCTGCGCTCACTACCCAGAACTGTTACCATTTCATGACACCGCTTTTGAGCAACCGCGCAGCCGTGTTTACCACTCGCAGCTGCTCCAGAGGCGGCGATCTCCGCGCCAGAACGATGTGCGCCCCGCTCCCGAAAAGTTGTTTGGCACCCCCCGGCTTCCTTCGAGAAACCGGAGGCGAGCCGCCCAGGGCCAAGAAACCATCTCGATGCCAACACGACGGCGAGCTGCGACCGTCAAGTCAAGCTGGAGCGACTCTGCCGGAACCACAGGAAGGCGTTCGTTCTCGCAAGAACCGCCTATTTCCTATGTCCGCTTGTTGGATCCTCTGGCTATGGGAGCGGTACGGCGGTCTGCGAATCTCCCTTGGAACTCGCTCACAACGCCACGCAACCGCTCATCCAGAACGGTTAGTGTCCGGGACGCGATCTCGGTCGGGACGCCGCCGAAGAAGGCTTCCGCGATTCCGCCGGCAATGCAGGCCATCGTGTCTGCGTCTCCGCCAAGCGAGATAGCGTTGCGGATCGCGTCCTCGAAATCGTTGGCTTCCAAAAAAGCGATGATCGACTGAGGCACCGAACCCTGACAGGAGACATCGAAGGTGTATTGTTCTCGGATGTCATCCAGCCGGTCGGACAAATTATACCCAAACTCCCGCTCGATGTGCGCTTTAATGTCGGTTTTCGTCCGGCCTGTTCGGGCGAGGAAGATCGCGGCGGCGGTAGCTTGGGCACCTCGAAGCCCCTCTGGGTGGTTGTGCGTCACCTGGGCGCTCTGCAGGGCATGAGCCAACACTTCTTCCATCGTGTTGAAGGCGAACCCGATCGGGCTGACCCGCATGGCTGACCCGTTGCCCCAGCTGTAGTACGGGTCTCGGCAGCGGTAGGCAGCCCAACGGAAGAAGTTACCGCCGTAGCCGGCCCGAGGGTATGCGTGAAAGTAGTCGTGGTACAGGTCAATGTAGCTGCCTCCGTGGAGCAGACACTCCGCGACGGCGACAGTCAAGACCGTGTCGTCGGTGAACCGACTGTTCTCCACGAATAGAGGAAAGTCCTTCGTTTTGGTTCCGGATCCCTCGTGGACCGATCCAATGACATCTCCGGCGATGGCCCCTAGCATCTCAAATCCTCTGCGGTTGAACAACCCAGATCAGCCGCGGAGGGACCACGGCGAGCTGGACCCTGGAAAAACCTACTGGCCCTGCCATCGGCTGCAGTGCTGCGTTCGGTGTTGCTCGAATCAATGGACGGCTCCCATCCCCCGTTGTCCAGTGGTTTGATAGTAGCTGCCGCCGTAAAAGTACCAAGGGAGCGCGGCTAAAATCATAGGAGCGTGTTCGGGCTGAAGCTCCGCAATGACTTCTGGAGTAACAAGCCCGCGATACCACCGCCCCGACTGCGAGAATGCTTCGATCTCGTAGCAGTACCGCAGCCAGAGCGAACCGCATCTTTTGCACGTCTCGATCGTCACCTCGGCAAATCGCCCCGAAGTCTTGTCGACCCCGATAACAGTGGTATCATAGTCGGCATCATGGAACGGCGGGTTCATGCAAACGCAATCCGCCATCTCTCGCCTCCGTTGGTAAGCAGACCAGCTCACGGCAGTCGGGGGCCGATGAGCTATTGGGGGGAAACTACCTTCGAGTCGGGATTTGCTGCAGCGCCTGGTCCAGCGCAATCACGCACAAGCTTAAGGGCTGCCAGGATGAGGTCGGCCAGCTCCCTCCCTTCCGGCCCCACCCCATCGTCCCACGCCCCGGAAGGGGCAAAGATACCGATCAGCAACTCCCAGGCCGACATGTCGTTCTGCGCTATTCGTTCCCGGAGCGACCACAACTCGGTGGCAAACTCCGCTCCAGAGTCGAACGGGCAGTACAAATTCATCTTGCTATAGCCGGACACGGTTCTTGCAGCTTCAGCTAACAACCGGAGCAACTCGTCTGATACTGCCACGGCTAGACGCCTCCCCTCTCTTCTGCGCCCCCTATCGCTTGAATATCATGAGGCACCACGGGGAGCGATTTATCTTATCTCCCAAACCTGATCTCCCTGCTTCGATTGCTAGGATGCCTGAGGCGCCCGCCAGTCGTACTCCATCCCTATATTCTTGCCTTCCACACACTGCCGATTGCTTGAGTGCCTTGGGAGGAGCAGCAGCCAGAACTGCTGTAGCATCTGGTAAGTAGCAGTTCTGCAATGCGGCTTCAGACATCTTCCGGTCGATGCGGACGCATTGCTCGGGGTTTATCCAAAATTTCCTTCAGCACGATGGCTAGGGGCATAGATTGCTTGGAAATCAAGATTTCCCGAAGGCTCTGGGCCAAAGGAGCTTCCGTGCTGCGGGCCGTGGCCGGCTTAGTGGGAGCGGGCGCAGGAGAGGTGGCCAGCGGCGGTTTGGGGAGAGCCGGTGCAGCTGCTGCTTCGCGATCCGCTAGGCGAGCTTCCAGCGACTGCGGAGCAGGTGGAGGCAGCGGTGGGGCCGACGGTGAAGGTTCAGGAGCAGACGGACGAACGACAGCCACGGGAACCGTGGGGCGAGCCGATGGCGCGGGCCGCGGCGTAGCCGGGGGGCGAGGTCGACCTGCGGCCGGTCGAGTCGCTGAAGCCGTGGGCGTGGTTGTCGGACGCGTCGGCGTGGCCGGAGGTTTGGCTTCCTCTTCCTGCTGCTTGCGCAGGCGGTCGATCTCTTCCAGGAATTTCTCGATGTCGCTGGAAGTACTTGTACTCCCGGGGCGACGCGGAGTCGTGGTCGGAGCCGAGGCGATCGGCCGATCGGTTGGTCCCGGCAGACCATTCGGACGCCGCCGTGGTGGTGGACCTTTCAAATCTTGCTGGGTTTTGGCCAAGTTGCCCAACAGCCAAACCACCAGGAAGATGATGACAATTATAATCTCTATCCGCATGATCGCCCCTTCGTTCGGCGTGTAAAGTTGGCCGTCCCTCGCACATAGGGGGATCAGCTATTGCGTTCTTCGCTGCTGCCGGAACGATCGCCGCTCATGCTCGCAATCGCGTTCCGCATCTTGGTATCGGACTGAATATTGCGCATATTGTAGTAGTCCATGATCCCCAGTCGGCCTTCGCGGAAAGCCGCCGCGATCGCCAGCGGTACTTCCGACTCGGCCAAGACGACCTTGGCGCGGTTTTCTTCGACCAAGGCACGCATCTCTTGTTCGCGGGCGACGGCTGCAGCACGCCGTTTCTCTGCCTCGGCTTGGGCCACACGCAGGTCGGCCGCGGCTTGATCGGCGGCCAGTTTGGCACCGATGTTTTCGCCGACTTCGATATCTGCGATGTCGATGGACACGATCTCGAACGCGGTTTGCGAATCGAGGGCGTTGTGCAGCACCGTTTGCGAGATGAGGTTCGGATTGGCGAGCACTTGTTTGTGATCGTCGGCTGAACCGATTGCCTTCACGATCCCCTCACCGACTCGGGCGATGATCGTTTCTTCCGTGGCACCACCGACGAGGCGTTCCAACTTGGTGCGTACCGTCACCCGCGCTCGGCAACGCAATTGGATCCCGTTGCGGCAGACGGCATCGAGAAATTGCCGACCTTTGGTGACGTCGGGGCAGTCGATGACTTTCGGATTGACCGAGGTTTTGACGGCATCAAGGATGTCCCGGCCGGCCAGGTCGATCGCGGCTGCGGTTTTCCAGGGAAGATCCATCCCAGCTTTATGAGCGGCGATGACCGCCGTGGCCGTCTTCGGAACATTGCCGCGAGCCAGGTAATGCGATTCGAGGTCTTCGGTGGTCAACTTCACCCCGGCCTGTACCAAGGCGATCTTTTGCCGCACGATCATCCCATAATCGACGTTCCGCAATTTCATGCCGACCATGTCGATGATCGAGATTTTTGCCCCTGTCAATAAGCTCTGAATCCATAGCCGAATGAAGCTGAAGAAGACGACCAGCATAAAAATGCCGATCATCAGCAGCACCCCAGCAACAATCAGCAAGCCCGATTTTTCCGTGGCATCCATACCGTCTTTAGCAGCCCACAGAAGAAGAGAAGGCATAGGAGGTCATTCCTTGTGCAAGGTATACGGAGAGTCCGATGAACGCACTGGCACCGTGGCCGGTTAAAGGTCTGTAGTCTCCAGATCTTCGAGTTTTGGTTGGTCTACGGCACGGACGATCACTCGACCACCCGGCTTGACTTCGATGCAACGGACGGTTTGCCCCGGTTCGAGCATCATGCCTTCGGTCATCGCATCGACGCGTCGGCCATCGAAATCGACTAATCCCGAGGGACGCATCGCGGAGATAGTCTTGCCATAGCGACCGCGAAGATTTTCCAATTCCAAAGCGGCGGGAGAAGCCGCGAGTGTGTCGTCGACTCGATCACCTTCGCGCATCAAGCGTCGGCCCATCGGAGAACGGGGCCAAAGGTACAGCAGGAGTGTGCCCAGAGCGGGAAAAGCTAGGCAGACGCCGATCAGCATGTACAGACCGGTGTAACTGTCGTGCAGGAAGCCTACCATGATCCCGCCGACCATCGCGGCACAACCAAAGCCCAGTAAAATTCCGCCGGTGGGAAGCAATAGTTCCCCACCGATCAGAACCACGCCTAACGCGATCAAAGCCCAAGCAATAGTCAGTTCGTTCATGAGTTCCTCGAACAGAGGTAGTCCCCAGGGCGGATCGCGTTGCCGCTTTCAAACGGGCTTGACCACGATCCGGTTCCCTTCGACCTCGATCACTTGTACTCGGGTTCCAGGCTCAGTGTATCCACCTTCGGAGACAACGTCGACGAATTGATCGCCAAAACGGGCGATCCCAGCGGGGCGCAGCACGGTGGTGGTGACACCAATGGCTCCCAACAAGGCGGCTGCCTGGGCAGCTCCGGGAAGTACCGCGAGCGGATCGTCTCCCTGGCTATCTTCTGAGGGCGGCTTGAGCATCATGCGGTTCGCGTAAGGAATGTTCGGCAAATAGCGAGCCACGAAGAGGGCACCGATGGTTCCCCCGATCATCGCGCCGCCAAAACGCAGCAGCGTCATAGCGAAGCTCGTCCATTCTGCGGAGGTTTCGGGCAATCGGGTCACGGTGGCCAATCCTAAGCCAACGATGATGAACAGAATGCCGCTGATCCCCGTGACGCCGAACCCCGGTAGAATGAAGATTTCGATGGCTAGCAAGACAATTCCAAGTACAAACAGCAAGATTGCCAGAGTCGTGATACCACCTGCCTGCCACTGCGACCAGAAGATCAGCACTACGCACAACGAACCGATGATACCGGGGATAGCCAACCCCGGCGCTTTCAGTTCAAGGAAGATTCCCCCGATGGCGAGCATAACCAGGATCGTTGCCACGGCTGGCCGACGGAGGAACTCGGCCAGGGCATCGAGCCAATCGGGGCCAGCTTCCTGCACCTTGGCGGGGTCGAAGCCATAACGGCCGTAAACCTCATTGACGTTGCGATTTTCGATGAGGAAGCGGACAATACCGAGTTCTTCGGCCAACTTCGGCGTCAGTTTCAGCAGAGTGCCTTTGTGTTTGATGGTGCTTTCCAACTGCCATTCTCGCGGTCCCTGACGATCGGCTTGGTAGTCTTCCTCGGTCATCAGCCGGCGTTTGGTCGCGTCGATCCGACCACGCACGCGATGGATTACTACGTCTTTCGACAACAGTCCATCGGCCAAGACCACCGGATAGCCTTGTGCGGCTAGGACTTCGCGGAGGTTGGTTCTCACGGCTTCGAGGTCGGCGGCGCGGTTCGGATCATTGACCAAGGCCTCGAAATCTCCTAATAGCCGTTCTTTCTGGCCGGTCCGTTGCCGTTCTTCGATCTCGTCCGTTTTGGCTTGCCGCATGACGATTTCCGAGCAGGCGAAGGCCACGAACGAGGCGAAATCGGGAGCTTCATCGGGGATGTAAGCGATGATCTGCATCGGCGATTTTTCGCCATCGGTCTGTTGCAGGGCCAACAAGCGATCAGCGACCTCCCGCGCCGCGACCACATCCCCGTTGGAGCATTCCAACTGTAGGACTAGGACATTGGCGCGTTGCGAGCGAGCGGCGCTGATGCGGCGATTCAGTCGTTCCAGGAACACCGAGTTGACCGGACCTTTCAACTCGATTTTGAAAACGACGGGATCTCGGCCTTGCAGGGGATCTTCACGCAAGCTGCTGGGCGACAGTTGGTAGGCTTCGGCCACTTCTTGGCGGGACTTTTTGATCAGCCGACACAAGTTGTACCGCCGGGCTTCCTCGGCGGAATACAAAGCCGGTTGTCCCGGCTCCAGCAGCGGTTGCGGATTGATGACATCAGCGTTCTCTTTCTTGTTCCGGGCACGGTCGTCGAAAAACCAATCGATCATGACGCCGTTTTGTTGCAGCGATCCTTTCATCAAGCGGACGTTGCGATCGAACATTTTTTGCACGATCGCCTTGCGAGCGGGACCGGCGAGTTCTTCGTAGTAAGCAGTCTCGGCATCGGGGGGGCGAGGCGAGGTGCGATCGACCACTTCCCCAATCGCGGCCTCGGGACTCATGATGATTTCGTTGCAGGCCAACACCGGCAAGACCGAGTGCCGAATCACTTTGGCTTTGAGGAAAGCGACAGTGAAGATGCCGTTGTTCGACTTCTGCCGAATATATTTGGCCAATTCATAGCACGAGCCATAGTCTCGGCTGTCGGCATCGACGGGTCGGCCTGCTTCAGCTTCGTTGGCTTTGGTGATCGGGTTGAAGTCAAAGATGACCGTGCGCACGCCGCGGTTTTCTTGCTTGATCGCTCGCTCGACGATGGCCTGAATGCGATTGACCGCTTCGCTAGTGATTGGATTGGGCACCGAAACAAACAGTCCATCGCGGACCATCGGAGCTTCCGCTTGCGCCGGAACCGTTGCGAGTCCAACCGAAAGCCAAGCCAATCCGGCGGCGCAGGTTGCAAGTATGCTACGGCGATTGGAGTGCATCGCTGTCATCTCCGAGATGGGCGTCAAAACCTCGGGCAGGGGCGGTATTGCGGGTCATTTCCGTTGCCCGAACTAGCCAATCTTCGCAGGAAAGTTCGATTCGCTACCCTGATCCATTATATGGACCGCTCGAAAACCCTGTCAAAAACCATCCGCTGCGGATTTCCGACCACTCTATTGGTTCATTCGTTCTATTGGTTCATTCGTTGCATCGACGCTGATATTGCAAAAACTTGGCCCGGGAATGGGGGATTTCTTAAAACCGATTCTTCCCCCAGGAAATACGCCATTGGCTTCACCAATCGCTGGGGGCATGAGCACTGTCTGCGTGGATGGTTGGCCACCGTGGCTCTCTGGCTCAAGGGGCCGCCCGCTGCGGGGCGGTGTCGGTGGTTGGCGTTTGGCGGTTCCGGTTCTGCTCGGGTTTCGGTGGCCGCTTAGCCACTTGTCGGCATTGTTGATTTGCCAGACAGTACAATTTTAAGCGGTGTGGCACTTGAGCTAATCATCTCTCAACTTCGAGGCTACTCTATGGATCGGTCACAATGCTCCCGAAGTAAGCTGGCTTTGGTCCTAGGGTTAGGACTATGTGGGGTTCTGATCAGCGGTTGCATGAAGCAAGCTCCTCCCACGGCTGTCAGTCAGCAAGTCGTCGATGATACGGAAACCGATGGCAAAAGCGATGTCGCAGGGTTGATCCGCCGTTGGGCGGAGGAACTGAAACGGCAAAACAGCAAAGACCAAACCGATGCCATCGCCGCGTTACTACGCATTGCCAAGGATGGTCATGACGTGATTTCCGTGGTGGTGCCGTTGGCCCAAGATCGTGGCACTTCCGAAGGGATCGCCAAGATCGGCGAACCGGGCAGCACCCGCGAAGCGGTCGTGATGCTGCTGCGACAACTGGGGCCGGCTGGGGAAGCCGCCTTGGAAAAACAAGTGCTTCCCGTACTGATCGAGGGATTGAAAGATGAGTCTCCCTCTGTGCGCGAACATACCGCGCGTGCCCTGGGATTGCTTGGCCCGAAAGCGAAGCCAGCCCTCGAGGCCTTAGCACCTCTGTGTGCCGATCCGAAGTCGCAAGTGCGCGAGGCGGCTTACCGGGCGTTGGATGCCATCGGGGAACCTCTCCCGGCCGCGGTGGTGCAGTTGGTCAAACACGCCGATTCGCGGATTCGTGGCCACGCCTTGGCAGCATTGGCCGTTACCCCCTCGATTCCAGTCGAAGCAGTAACCCATCTGGTCGCAGCGCTGAAACTGAAAGATCTCCAACCCGCGCAGCGCAATCATATAGCTCACGCCCTGAGCCGATTGGGAACCCATGCGGCCCCGGCCATTCCCGAATTAGTGGCCATTCTGAAATCGAACACGCTGGAAGATTTGGAACAAGTGCGTGATCCGTTGGACCTGGCCGCCTTGGATGCCTTGGCTAAAATTGGCCCCCCGGCCATCCCCGCCCTCAAGCCGTTGCTCAAAGACGCAAAATTCGAGGTGCGCTGGCAAGCCGTCACCGTCCTCGGCGCGATGGGGCCAGCGGCTCAAGAGGCACTCCCCGATCTGGAGGCTCTGCTGAAAGATCCCCAGCCGGCCATCGCTTTGGAGGCGGCGTTGGCTTTGCTCAAACTCGGCGGCGATCCGAAGAAAACCGTGGAACTGGTGAAAACCTGCCTGGCTCATGAAGAAGCTTCCTTCCGCAGCCAAGCCCTCCAGGTAGCTCGACGGATGCGGCGTGCCGCCGAACCATTGTTGCCGGCGATTATCGAACGATTAACAGACGAGGATCCTTCCATTCAGGTGCAAGCCGTGCGAACCTTGCAATCGTTCGGTCCGGCAGCCAAAGCGGCCGTGCCGGCTTTAGTCGAAAAACTGACCGAGCGCAAGGCACGACGGATGCTGCCCGACATCATTGCGGTGCTACGGGAGTTAGGTCCCGAGGCACAACTTGCAGCTGTTCCGTTGGCTCGACTGTTGCCTGAGGCGGATTCTTCGGTACTCCGTCAGGCGATTTTTGAAACATTGCAGCACATGGGATCTACGGCAGCGGATGCTGTCCCGGCACTCCTCGATTGGTATCGCCAAGCCTTGCAATCGCCGCAATTGATGCAAGATCTCCCGATGGCGATCGATACGTTTGCCGCGATTGGTCCCGCCGCGAAAACCGCGGTTCCCTTGCTGGTCGAACTAATCCCCGAAAACAAAAAACGCTCGCGCGATGAACGCGACATCCGCTTAGCGACCGCACGAGCTTTGGGGAAAATCGGCGATGCCAGCGATCCGGTGGTGCCGCGGTTGTTGTCGCTGGCCAAGAGCGATCCTTCTTCCAGCGTTCGTCCGGCCGCATTACGGGCGTTGGCAGAACTCGGCCCTGCCGCTCAGGCCGCGGCTAAGGATCTTCATGAATTGGTTGCCCCCGGATTGGCAAAACTCCAAGAACCGGGGCAAGTGACCGATCCGATGATCTATGCCGCCGTGGCCCTGATTCGCATCGAACAGCCCACCCCGGAACTGGTGCAATTGGCCTTGAAGCCCTTACGCGATCCGAAATGCTTCGATTCGTCCCGGGAAGCCACCCTCGAACTGCTCGATCTGCTGGGCGAGCATGGAAAAAAGGTGCAAAACGAAGTGATTCAACAACTCAATGCCCGGAGCCATTCCCTGCGATTAAAAGCGCTCGAAGCCTTGCTAAAATCCGGTTCGGTGCCTCGGGCTGCCGAATCGCGGGTTTTGGCGATGTTGCAAGACACCAATCGCGACTTGCGGGAGCAAACGATCCAATTGCTAGGCCAATATCCCAAAGCCGCCGATTTTGCATTGAGTTTGTTACGGGATCTGGGACGCGAGAAACTCCCTGTCAACACCCAGCGACAATTGTTCCGCGTCATCGAGCGGATCGAAAATGCCCAAGAGAATCCCCAGGAAAAGACGTTGTGACTCGCTTTTGCCGTGATTCGCATGCCGATCTTGCAGTAGGGGGCAGTCCTCGCATCGCTCACGGGCTTGTTCGTAGGGGGACGAAGCCTCGGATCCGAACACACGGATGAGTCCCGCATGTCAGCGCCAGGTATGCAATCGGCTTCGGAAAGTCGGATCTAAGCACGCGGGATCGGCTCTTCTAACCGATCCCACGTGGATTCGATTCGTCGTCAAGGAGGTGAAAAGCAATCTCAATACGATGAGAGATGAGGACACACGAGACTTTACGAGGCAAACGGTTCGCTCATCGACGCAAAATGGGACACCGGGAGCAGCTTCCGACTCACACTCACTCAGAGCCACTTCTTGGAGGGAAGCGAGCCCGCACCCAGGATGCGTGATTCAGGATAGCGATACCGGTTGCGAGGCATCTCCTTTCGGCGTGTTCAGGGGGAGTAACTCTTGGCGATAAATCGGCACATCGCGAGGAGCTTCAATCCCCAAACGAATCTTGCCTCGATCAATATCGACGACTGTGATGCAAATATTTTCACCGATGTAAATTTTCTCACCGAGTTTTCGACTGAGTACAAGCACGTCGCTACCCTCCTTTGCGCGAAATAGTGGCCTCATCATTGCATCCCAATTCTACGCGATGGTCGAAGTGGGATGCGGAGTCAGTGGGGGTTTTTTCCAGATTCTTAAGTCTTCCAGGAACATCAGTTCCGGTATCGTTGGCGCAATCCCAACGTGGTGCCAGAACCAATCTCGGGGGAAGTTATGCTCCGCGACAGCTTCGGTTGAGGAGCATTGGGGGTACAATCAACCAACGAAACCATCGGGAGGATTGCGTAGATATGGCAGTTAAGATGGACCGACGCCTTCGCGTTTGCACAGCCCATGTTGGGGTGACATTCCATCGACACAGCCAACATAATACGCCATCCTTTGCTAGGTTCGCACTCCTATCTATCGTCCCTCGACATTTTTTCCTTGTCGAGATGAGCGATTGTAACTTTTTCCTGCACCTTTCGTGCCAATCAGGTGGACTTCTGCGATATGCCTAAGGTGACAGCCGAAATCTCCTTAATTGTTTGAAAAAACTTCCAGGATCGTCGGTTTTGCCTCAGAAATTGGAGTTGCAATCTATTCTTATGTTCACATTGTCTCGCGCTCGTTGGCCGTTGGCAAGAGCCGTTGTGCAAAATCGCAACACTCAGCCTCAAAAAACGGACACACGGACTAGACGATGGTTCGGACTGTCTGGAAACTGGTCATGAACTGTGCGAATTCGGAGGCGTCCGGCCAAACGATCAAGCACAGCGGTTGGGATCGATCATCGGGGATCGCAGCATGCATCGGCGGGATATGCGACTACGCCCCTCATGGTGGGCACTCAGTGGGTTGGTGTGGTTTTGCGTTTTGCCTGCGATTGCGGCAGAAGATGTTGCCCAAGAGAGACTTCCGACCACAGACTACTTCGGCGATCCCCTACCGAACGGAGCCTGTGCCCGGTTGGGGAGTGTGCGTTGGCGTCACACCCGTCCCCCCATGACCGTGGCTTTATCGCCCAACGGAGATCGGTTTGCTTCGGTCACCCAAGATGGATACCTCGTTTGGTGGGATACCCGCAGTGGAGTGAAACTAGGGCAAATCCGGCTGAACCGTTCTGTACGTCGGCTGAAATTTGATTCTTCTGGGCAAAAACTTTATCTGGTGGGGCCGCAGCGTTTGGGCCTTCTCGACTTACGCTCCGGGGCTTATCAGATGCTTGGCCCTGTGCTGACCGGAAATTCCGAGGCTTTCAGTCCCGATGGCCGCTATCTGATCAGCCATACTGGTCCCATGCAGACCATCCGGGTCGATTTGCGTACAGGCCAGTTTCAACCGTTGAGCCGAAGTCGGGGGACCATCGGTGAACAATTGCTTGCGGTCAGCCCCGATAGTCGTTGGGTGATCGCCTGGGATGCCCTGAATAATCAAACTCTTGTCTCTCTGTGGGATATTCATACGGGGCGATTGGTCGGCTCACGGCGTTCGACCAATTCCCCGATCGGATCGGTCGCTTGTTCGCACGATTTTCGCTATCTCATCTGGGGGGGCAGCCAACGCACTGAGGTGTGGGCGATCGTTCCGCAACCCCGGCGCCGCGGTCCCGAGCCGCCCCACGATGAGGAAATCACCTTTGAGCTTCGCCCGCAAGCGGAAACCGTCGGTCGGCCCGAAGTGGCCAACATACCGTTCCTGGCGACTTTGCCCGATGGTCGTTTGCTCCTGGTCGAGGTCAGCGGTGCAGGGTCGAAGGTCGAAATTTGGGATCTGCCGCAACGACGCCGACTCCGCAGTAGGGCGTTTCCGCAACGATTTCTTCACCGCGGGGATGTGAACGCCACGGGGCAGTATGCCCTGCTGTACGGCGATACCACGACGGTGCCGGTTTTGCTCGACCTGCACACGCCGCAGTGGCTTCTCCCGACGCATGGACATCGGGGGGAAGTGACGGCTTTGGCCTTCGCGCCGGATGGGCGTTCGCTGGTTTCGGCGGAGGTTCATGGTCCGATGCGGTTATGGCAATTGGATTCTCGGCGCGTGCCGCACCGTGATGGCACCGTCGAACGACGCTGGCAACATCACGCTACCGAAATCCCTCTGAACGACCTCGATTCCCCGAACCAACTCAAGTTCAGTGCCGAGGGACAATGGTTGTTCCTGCTAACCGGCTCCGGGTTCGTCTGTCGCATGCGTGCGAGCGACAGCCAACAACGCGATGTCGTTCAGACCAACCTTGGGGGGATTCGCACCTTTGCCGTCCGCCATGATGGACAGAAAGTAGCATTGGTCGGAGATCCCGAGTCGCAAGGTATCACCCTGTACGATTTTCCGACCCGCACCGAAGCCTCTCTGACCGATCAGCAGGCGTACACCTTCGTCGACTTCGCTCGCGATGGCCAGCATCTGATCGCCATTACCGCCTCGCAGGAACTGGAAGTCTGGAATCTGGCTCGGGGCAAACCGCTGTCCGCACGACAGATGCAGCAGTGGACCGACAACTCGTATCGAGGCCGACAGCGGTATCAACGCACCACCGCTTGGCAAGAGGAATCGCTGATGGTTTGGGATTTGGTCCGCAAGCGTTTGTATCGTTCGCTGGAAGCGTATCGTTGGGCCGACCTCTCGCCGGACGGACGTTATGTTGTATGGGGGCAAAACGAACAAGAAGGCTTGCACTTGCGGGAACTGGCGACCGCAGCGGAGCATGTTCTGATTCCACCTCGCCTTGCTGAGGTGACGAGTTTGGCTTTCGCCCCCGACTCCCAATATCTGGCAGTCGGCTATTCTAGTGGCGAAATTTTGCTGTGGGATCTGCGTCTATCCATGCCCCATGTTCTCGGCCAACTCCAGGCGAAAGCCGATGCCACCGTGGTGTCCCTGCTGCAATCCGCGGACTTAGCCGAAGCGCGTCAAGCGATGGCTCTTTTGCTTCAGAGTGGTCCTGAAGCGAAACGTTGGTGGTTACCGTTGCTGCAACCGAAACCTCCGCTACCTCCCGCGAAATTGCAACGCTGGCTTCAGGCGTTGGACTCTCCCCGTTACCGCGAACGGGAACACGCGGAATATCAGTTGGGGCAATGGGGCGATAGCATCGAAGAGTGGCTGCAATCGATTCTGTTCCTAACGCCGTCGGCCGAGGTCAAACAACGCTGCCGAAGATTGCTCGACGATATGAGCCAACCCCTGCAACGCCCCGAGCAACGCTCGCGGCTGCGTGCCGTGCAACTCGCCGAACAGATCGGCGATGCCGAATGTATCGCCGCCTTGCGTCGCCTCGCGGAAGGAGAGACCGGCCTGGTAGCTCGTCACGCTTACGATGCCTTGCTACGGCGGACTCACCCAGCCGCGATTCCCGCTAGGTGAATTCTTTCTTCGTGCCACTTGCCGATCGTGGTCGAGGTCTACCAGAAGAACCCGGTAGGCAGGTGGACACCGGGCTTGCAGATGGCTCTTGCACCTCGACCTCGCTTCCAGATGGCTCTTGCACCTCGCCTCCAGATTGCACTTGCCAGAGGAAAATCTTTGCGATATGGAACGCATCGAGTTTTGCGGAAGGATTGCCGATTGCAAGCGGTTCCGTCGTGAAGGATCGCTGGTTGCAAGCGGTTCCGTCGTGGAAGGATTGCTGGTTGCAAGCGGTTCCGTCGCTGGGCGGAGAGGTCGGAATATGTATGTTGCCTGTTCGACCCTGGGTTTTGCCCGACAGCCATTGCCTCACGCACTGCGTGCGGTGAGCGAATTGCACTTCAACAAAGTAGACTTGGCTATTCACGAAACTGGCCCACATTTGAAGCCCTCGGAAGTCGCTGCCGATGTCCCTCGGGCTGCGCAGATGTTGAAAGCAAGCAATTTGACGTTTGCCGCCTTTCACATCGATTTCGGCCCCTCGGCATCCGCCAGTGAGCAAATGCACCGCTTGGCCGCCGTGTGTCGTTTGGCTCGATTGGTCAGCGCTCCGATTCTCACCGTGCAGGCCGCCCCCAAGGGGGCCGACATCGATGCCGAGGTCAAACGGCTGTCCGACTGGGTACGGATTGCCGCGGCCGAAGGGGGAATTCTCACGGTGGAAACCCATGTCGATACTCTCACTGCGGATCCTCAAGTGGCGGTCGAACTCTGTCGTCGAGTGCCGGGGTTAGGGCTGACCTTCGATCCGAGTTGTTATCTGCTCAGTCCCTTGCGGACCGATGCCCCCGAAGAGGTGTTCCAATACGTTCGGCATGTGCGTTTACGCGATACACGCACCAATCCGCCGACGTTCCAAGTGCGAATCGGCCAGGGGGAAATCGAATACGGTCGGATCATCAGCCAATTGGAACGCCATCGCTACGATCGAGTGCTAACCGTCGATGTCCGCGATCTGCCGGATTGCCATTATGCCAAAGAACCTGAGATGCGCAAGCTGAAATACCTGCTAGAAAGCCTGATCTAATCTTCCTCCGTCAGCCCGAGGGCCGACTCGCCCGAAACCTCGGGCAAGTCCCCGCAGTGATTTACCGATGGGACTTGCCCGAAGCGAATCGAGTTTCGCCCCGGTTCACGCGATCGCTTTGCTCCTCCTGCGAACCCAATCTGCCGGTTCGACCTTCCAACCTCCTGCGAACAAAATTTGCCGGTTCGACCTTCCGAAGATTGGCAACCTTGCGGGAATCGGATAGCCTCATCAGGGATGATCAGGCTTTGTTACGGATGCTCCCCCCAGGAGGAGGAAAATAGCGATGCCCTCATTTGGCCGAATACACTGGCTCGTTGGAATGATGCTAGTCAGCTATGTTGGTTTCATGTCCCCTATCGCCCGAGCCGACGATTGGCCGCAATGGCTTGGTCCCCAACGCGATGGCGTCTGGCGTGAAAGTAGCATCCTCGACAAATTTCCGCCCAGTGGCCCGAAAGTCTTGTGGCGCATATCGATCGGGGCTGGCTATTCCGGCCCGGCCGTGGCCAATGGCCGCGTCTTCGTCACCGATCGTCTGCTGAAACGCGGTTCCAACAATCCTACTAATCCCTTCGATCGCAATACTGAGGTGCCCGGCAGCGAACGGGTGCTGTGCCTCGATCAGAAGACTGGCAAGATCCTGTGGACCCACGAGTACCCCTGCGTCTACCGCGTCAGTTATGCTTCGGGACCACGGGCTACCCCCATTGTAGAGGGCGATCGCGTCTGGACCTTGGGCACTATGGGCGATCTATTGTGTTTGAACGTCCAGAATGGCGCGGTGATTTGGTCGAAGCAGTTCGTCAAGGACTATGATGCTCTGATTCCCGTCTGGGGATTCGCTGCTCATCCGCTGATCGATGGCGATCAGCTTATCTGCTTGGTGGGCGGAAATAAAGGCTTGGTGATGGCCTTTGACAAAAACACCGGCAAAGAACTGTGGTCGCGCCTGCAAGCGAACGAACCAGGGTATTGTCCGCCGATGATTTACATGGTGGGAGGGATGCGACAACTGATTATTTGGCATCCGCAAGCGGTGGTCGGCCTAGAGCCGGGCACGGGCAAGAAGTTGTGGGAGGTGCCCTTCGAGGTGCGCGCGGGTTTGTCGATTCCGACCCCTCGCCTCGATGGGGACAAGTTGTTCGTCACTTCGTTTTACAATGGCCCGATACTGCTGCAATTGGCAAGCAATCCGCCCAGCGCTCGCATCGTGTGGAAAGGCAAGAGCAATAGCGAGCAGCCCAACCGAACCGATGGCCTGCATGCGATCATGACCACCCCGGTCATCCGCGACGGTTACATCTACGGCGTGTGCAGTTACGGCGAACTGCGTTGTCTGAAGGAAGCGACCGGCGAACGGATCTGGTCAACTTACCAAGCGACGACCGGCAAATCGACGCGTTGGGGGCACGCTTTTCTGATTCCGCAGGGGGACCGCTTCTTCATTTTCAACGAATTGGGAGAACTGATCATTGCCCAACTGACGCCGGAGAAATACCACGAGATCGATCGGGCCAAGATTCTGCAACCCGACAATAAGATGGCGGGTCGTCCCGTAGTGTGGATGCACCCCGCTTTTGCCGGGAAATGCATGTTTGCACGCAACGATCACGAAATCGTGTGCGTGTCGCTGGCTAAGGAGTGAGTGAGATACGATTGGGCGGGCGTTTTGATTTCCCCATGTACCATGGCATGTGCCACCACGGCGGGCGTTAGCCTGCCGCTCGAAGGGGAATGGATCATCCAAAACGGAGCGGGGGGCTAACGCCCCCCGTGTGGTTTTCGTCGTGATTGCTACAGTCTCAATAGTTGTAACTGACGCCATCGGTCGCGGAATTCATATACCACCAGACGGCTTGCGTGATGGTGTCGCGGACAAAGCGAATCGACCCGTCCGCAAACGCGACATTGACGCCCCCCGTGTGCCGACTGCGGGCTTGCGCTTGTTGGAAATGACAACCGACACAGGCTCCCATCGCATCTTGTGGGGCATTGATGCAACCTTCGCAATCGTCCGCTTGCGACTCACGTGTATTCGGTGTGGTGCAGTCCCAACTGAAATGACCGGCGATGACGCTGGCTCCCGGCATCCCCATGGCCCAGATACCGCGAGTATCGGTCGGCCCCAAATGGGCACCGATGCGAATTTCGGCCAACATCACCGTGTTCGACGAACCATCGGGAATCCGAGCGATGTGATGGCCGAAGTTGATGCACATCACACCCCCTGCGGAAAGGTTCGTCGGTAATCCCGCCCATCCCCAACTGTTGACTGGGATGTTGCCGTTTTCGGTCGACATCCAGCCATTGTAAGGTCCGTGGATGCCGCCTGCATTGCAGGCATAGTTGCCGCGGGCCCAACCTCCGCCGGCTCCGCCGAAGTCGGATTGGCTGCCGGTGTCCGAGGGACATAACAGCGTTTTGATACGAGCGCCTCGAATCGCACGCCAATTCGCGTCACCGGTCACCATGTAGTTGCTGATGCTGGTTCCCACCGAGCGATACAGGGCGTCTTGTTCGATGTAGGGAAGGATCTGTACAATCCAGTTCGGCCCAAAGTTGCGATTGGCCGGCGGAGTCAGGGCACCGCTGGAATGCGATATCGTCGTTCGGCTCACTCCGGGGCGCATCTCGACGGCACTGGGCAGACGTCCGACCGCGTCTTGATGATTGTGGCAAGCCAAACTCAACTGCTTCAGATGGTTCGAGCAGCTCATCCGAGCCGCTGCTTCGCGTACCTTCTGCACTGCGGGCAGCAGCAAACCGATCAGGATCGCGATAATCGCGATCACCACC
>CALEEC010000263.1 GCA_937949245.1 uncultured Gemmataceae bacterium
TACCCCGGAACTGCCCGCGGGCGAAACCTTCCAATACACCTTGACCGCCGAAGTCGTTCGCGATGGTCAGACCATGTCAGTTACGGAAATCGTGTCGGTGAAGGCTGGTCAAACCACGGAAATCACCCTCACTCCGAAGGCCGTCGAGTCGGTGGTTAGCAAGTAACCGCTTCTCTGGATAGACAAAAGGCCTCTGGCCGCCCTCTTGGGGAATCTTCCCCAGGAGGGTTTGTTGTTTTGGAGAGTCTATTCGAGCCTGGCGCACTTCAGGCGATTCGAGCAAGTCGAGCTTCGGGCAAGCGGAATTATTTCGAGCGAACGGAATTACGAACACGCCCCTGAAGGGAATTTTTCGACTCACCAAATTATTATCTGGAGCGAACGGAATTACGAACACGACCCCAGAAAGAATTTTTCGATTCTTCCCAGGGCCGACGTGCGGTTATGGCACAGGAACTGTGCTATTTCAGGTACGCAGTGCGCGGAGAATGTCCATCGACGTGACCACTCCGACGAGCACTTCGTTCTCATCCACCACAAACATACGATGCACGTTCAATTGCACCATCTGTTCGACGAGCAATTCAATCGGCGCGTCTTGGGGAATGGTAAACACTACCGGAGTCATCACCTCACGCACGGTGACCGCGTTGGGCGAAATCAACCCAGATTCCCCATGAGCGATGGTTTCCCGAGAATGAATCAGCAAGTCGGACTTCGACAGAACACCGACCGGATGACCTGCCTCGTCGATGACGACGGTCGCACTAAAGCCCCGATCGGTCAGAAAGACGGTTGCTTGCTCAATGCTGGCGTTTTGCGACAACGAGATCAGTTGAGGTGTCATGACATCACGCACGCGGACGGCCGGTAAGACCATCGCGGCGGAAGAAGACATCAGCGTGCTTGCCATGATCGGTCTCCGATGCTGCTAGGAAACAGTCCCGGCCCTCCGGGGAATTGGTCCGCGCGAGTGCGGACACACCCTATCACTTCTTCTCTACTGCAATTTTCGTACCTGCACCTCCATAGTGCAAGTACAAAGCCAACAACAAGCAGCGGAACCTCGTCATTGGCGGGCGTATCACTATGGTGAGTACCAGGTAGTGTTTCGGCTCTTGGGGGGGATATTTCTCGTGGCGAATCTGATCGAACCGCGTACACTCAAAGGCTTTCGGGATTATCCACCCGAACTGATGATGCCTCGCGAACGCATGCTGGAAAAGGCACGCAAGGTCTTCCGCAGTTACGGTTTTGCGCCTATTGATACACCCGCGCTCGAATATACCGAGATCCTGTTGGGCAAAGGCGGCGAAGAGTCGGATCGATTGATCTACCGTTTCAAAGATCATGGCGATCGTGATGTCGCTTTGCGGTTTGATCTCACGGTGCCCTTTGCACGCTTTGCGGCGCAGTACATCGGCCAGTTAGGCACACCGTTCAAACGCTACGCCATGGGGCCGGTCTGGCGGGGCGAAAATACCTCGGCAGGGCGTTATCGCGAATTCTGGCAATGCGATTTCGACACTATCGGCACGCAGTCGAACGCCGCCGACATCGAAATCGTTTTGGTGATTCACGATCTGATGTTCGAATTGGGGTTGGAACGATTTCGTATTCGACTCAACAATCGCCTCTTGCTCAACGGTTTGCTGACCAGTTTGGGTCTAGGCGATCGGGCGGTGCCGCTGTTGCGTTCGTTGGATAAATTGGAAAAGATCGGCAGCGAAGGGGTGAAAGCGGAGATGATCCAACCCTTTCCCCGGCATGCCGGCATCACGCCGGAACAAGCCGATCAGGTGTTGGCCTTGGCGAGCATTACCGGCAGCAATGCAGAAATCCTCGATCGCATCGAACGCGATTTCGCAACGCAACCGCAAACTATGGAAGGGGTTCGGCGTTTACGCGAACTGCTGGCCGTCGCCGAACATTGCGGGATCACCGAAGACCGTTTACGTCTCGATCTGTCGATCTGCCGCGGGTTGGACTATTACACCGGCACCATCTACGAGACAACGTTACTCGATTTGCCAAAAATCGGGAGTGTTTGCTCCGGCGGACGTTACGACAACTTGGCCGGGTTGTACACCAAGCAATCCCTCCCCGGCGTCGGAGCATCGCTGGGGCTAGACCGCCTGATTGCGGCCCTTGAAGAATTGAACTTACTGGAAAAAATGGGGACGCCGGCCAGTGTCTTGATCGCCAATTTCTGGGATCAGGCTCTGCCGCAATATTTCGCTTTCGCTCAGCAGTTACGCCGTGCTGGCATCGGGGTGGAAGTCTATCCCGAGACAAAGAAACTTAAGGCGCAATTGCAATACGCCTTGCACAAGGGGTTCCCGCTGATGATTATTGCCGGCGAGGACGAATGCCGAGCGCAAACCGTTACGGTGAAGAATCTTAAAACACAAACGCAACAGACGATCGCGCAACCCGAGCTGGTCGCCGTGGTCCAGAAAGAATTGCACGCCTGAGGTCTGCCCCGCCGTAGGGGAAGCGATCCGACTCCGTACCCTTTTGGGTCCAGAAGGAATTGCACGCATGACGTCTGCCACTGCCGAGCCGCCGATCCGTCCGGGGCCTTTAGAGGCGTTCTACCACGAAGCCCAACGCGTCTTGGTGGGGCAACGCCGGCTGCTGGACCGTATGCTGATCGGTTTGCTGACCGATGGGCACATTTTGCTCGAAGGCGTGCCGGGGTTGGCCAAGACCCTGGCGGTGCGCACCCTGGCTCAGACGTTGCAACTGAAGTTCCAGCGGATTCAGTTTACCCCCGATCTGCTGCCGGCCGACGTCATCGGTACGCAAGTGTATCATCCGCGCAGCGGAGACTTTACGGTGAAACAGGGGCCGATCTTCGCCAACGTCTTGTTGGCCGACGAAATCAATCGCGCCCCGGCGAAAGTGCAGTCGGCGTTGCTCGAAGCGATGGCCGAACGCCAAGTGACCATCGGCGAAACGACCTTTGCTCTACCGCGGCCGTTTTTCGTCTTGGCCACGCAAAATCCCATCGAGCAGGAAGGCACCTATCCGTTGCCGGAAGCCCAGGTCGATCGCTTCATGCTCAAGTTGCTGCTCGATTATCCGAGCAAAGCTGAGGAAAAAGCCATTCTCGATCGCATGGGCGGGCTAGGCACGGAACCCACGGCCCGTGCCGTCCTAACGCCCGAAGTTTTGTTCCAACTGCGGCAGCAGATCGATGCGGTGCATGTGGATGATCGCATCAAAGGGTACATGATCGACATCGTCCATGCGACGCGTAACGCGAAAGCGTTGGGCGACGACCTGGCGGCTTTGGTGCAGTACGGTGCCAGTCCGCGCGCGACGATCGCGCTGTTTCGGGCGGCCAAGGCCTATGCATTTTTGCAAGGCAAAGAATACGTCACGCCTTCCGATGTCAAAGAAATCGTTCTCGATGTGTTACGGCATCGCGTGTTGATTTCGTTCGAGGCCGAAGCCGAGGAGTTACGCTCCGACGACATTCTGCGACGCATTCTCGACCGATTGCCGGTGCCCTGAAAGAACAACCTTGATTCCGGTCGACTAGTGTCGACAGTCTGCCTTGTTTCCAACGCTTTCGTCGACGTAAGTTGACGCCCACCAGATTAGGACG
>CALEEC010000264.1 GCA_937949245.1 uncultured Gemmataceae bacterium
TGAACACCATCCGCCCCGTACGAGGTTTCGACCAATGAGCAAAAAAGTCAAACAAATGCAGTTGGCCGCCTTGAAAAAAACCTTTGAAGGCGTGCGTGACATGGTGTTTCTTTCCCCGGATCGAGTTGATTCCGGCACGGAATATGCGATGCGCAAGACGTTGCGAGATAAGAAGATCCGCATCATGCTGGTGAAAAACAGCTTCGGGCGGAAGATCTTCAACGAACTGGGGATCAACGTCAAGGATACTGTCTGGTCGGGGCCGACCTTGATCGCTTGGGGTTCGGATAGCGTCAAAGAACTCAGCAAAGCGGTCGATGCGTTGATGAAGGATCTCAAAAAAGATCCCAAAGCTCCCGAAAAATTGAAATTCAAAACGGCTATCGCAGACGGTCAAGAATGCACGCTCGAAGCAGCGATGAAGATGCCGACGCGCCAAGAGGCCATCGCGGAGATCCTCAGTTGCATTCTCGGCCCAGCCTCGGCGGTCGCTGGTTGCTTGACCGGCCCTGCTTCGGCGGTTGCTAGCCAAATTGCCACCCTTGCGGAACCGAAACCCGAAGCTGCCCCTGCAGCCTGATAATGGCGAAACTAGACATTGACGAAATAAGCTATTACGCCGAAACGCCACAGTGCTTCTATGCGGCCCCATTTATAAGGATTGAATCGCAATGGCTGACTACTCTGCTGAAATCGTTGCTCTGGGCGATAGCATCGCCAAACTGACCCTGGTTCAAGCGGTCGAACTGAAAGGGTATCTGAAGGAAAAGTACGGCATCGAACCCGCGGCGGGCGGTGTGGTGATGGCTGGTGCTGCGGCCGGAGGCGCTGCGGCTGCGGGTGAAGCGGCCCCCGCGAAGAAGGAAGAACAAACCGAATTCACGGTGGTTCTGGAGAGCTTCGACGCGGCTAAGAAGATCAACGTCATCAAAGTGGTGCGCGAACTCACTGGCCTGGGTTTGAAAGAAGCCAAGGATCTGGTCGAAGGTGCGCCTAAGCCTGTGAAAGAAAACGTAGCCAAGGCCGATGCCGAGAAGATGGTCAAGGCCCTCAACGAAGGTGGTGCCAAAGCCATCATGAAGTAAGAATCAGCAAAATTCGTGCCCAGGCAGTCGACTTTTGGCCTTGCCTGGATATAATGCTGTTTGCTGCTGGAAACATGTCGGTAGCCGAACACCAGAACGGATGGTGTTCGGCTACGGACGCGCACAGCTAAAGACGACAATGCGCCGCACGCCACCGCCTCTCTCTCGTTTTCTAACTCGTAGTCCATTGTCGTCCATTCTCGGCGTACCGGAAGTACGACCTTCCCTTGATGCCGAATTGCCCTTTTTCTTGGGCCGCTTGGGGCGCAACGCGAAGATGCCCAGTGTTCCCTTACAAGGCCTCGTTATCCATAAATGAATTGTCTGCACGACGCAAGGTCCGTTGTTGCTTCGAGCAACGGATGACTTGGGTCGCGGCTCTCTTTGTGGGAGGAGCGTTACAGTCATGCCTATCCCGGCACAGCGAATTATCTTCCCCGATAAGGTACGGGATTTCGGCCGATTCGGCGATGCCGTCGATGTTCCACCATTGACCGACGTGCAAACGGAATCTTACAAGAGGTTCCTTCAGCTCGATGTTCCCCCCGATCAACGACAGCCCATTGGCTTGGAGGGCGTTCTACGAGAAATTTTCCCCATCGAGAGCTACGACAAGAAATTGAGCTTGGAATATGTCCGCTACGACCTCGGCAAGCCGCGGTATGACCCCGATGAATGCCGGCAGTTGCGTTTGACCTATGGTCGGCCATTCAAGGTGACGCTCCGGCTGCGTAAAGATCAGCCCTACGAAGAAGAAGTCTACCTAGGTGACATGCCCATCATGATTGGTGGTGGGGAATTTATCATTAACGGGGCGGAGCGTGTGGTCGTCAGCCAATTGCACCGCTCTCCGGGAGTCGATTTCATCATGGAGATGGAAGGCGATAAACGCCTCCACACCTGCCGAATCATCCCCGAACGTGGCTCGTGGATCGAAATCAACGCCACCAAGAAGGACACTCTCAGTGTTCGGATCGATCAATCGGGCAAATTCTCCGCAATGACCTTGCTGCGGGCGATGGATCCGGTTTATTCGTCGAACGCCGCGATTCTGCGCGAATTTTATCAGACCGAAACCGTCCCCGTGTCGCAGTTACGCAATCGCGTCTTGGGAGATCCCGATCGCGGAGTGCCGCCGATGATCGCGGAAGATGACGTGATCGACCCCGAAACCGGTGAAGTGTACGTCAACTCGGGCGAATCGTTCACCAAAGACGCCGTCGATCGCATCCTGGCTAGCTTGATCACCGAAGTGACGGTCTTAGCGCCGCCCAAAGATCCGATCATTCTGAATTCGATCATCGAAGACGGCACCGAATCGCACGAAGCGGCCCTGCTGAAAATCTATCAGCGGCTTCGCCCCGGAAACCCGGCCCACTTAGATAAGGCGAAAGAACTGTTCAAAGAGAAATTCTGTGACCCGAACCGGTATCGCCTTGGCAAAGTCGGACGTTTCCGCATCAATCGCAAGTTCCAACAGGATGTCCCCGAAACCGAAATGACCCTGCGGGCGGTCGATTTTGTCAACGCCATCAAATACATTCTCGACCTGCGTTCCGACAAAGGGGTGATCGATGATATTGACCACCTCGGCAATCGGCGTCTTCGCACCATCGATGAATTGGCCGCGGACGAACTACGCAAAGGCTTTCTCAAACTGCGGCGTACCGTCCAAGAGCGTATGTCGATTCGCGAACAAGAAGACATGACTCCACGGGGGCTGATCAATCCGAAATCGGTATCCGCGGCGATTGAGTACTTCTTTGGTCGCAGCGAATTGTCGCAGGTGGTCGATCAAACCAACCCCTTAGCCCAACTGACGCACGAACGTCGATTGTCGGCACTAGGACCAGGCGGTTTGAACCGCAAACGGGCCGGCTATGAAGTCCGTGACGTGCATATTTCGCACTATGGCCGAATCTGCCCGATCGAGACTCCCGAAGGAACCAACATCGGTTTGATTTCGAGTCTGTCGATCTATGCTCGAATCGATGACTATGGTTTCCTGATCACGCCGTACCGCAAGGTGACCGGCCGGAAATTGACCGATGAAGTGGTCTGGTTGCGTGCCGATGAAGAATCGCGTAGTCGGCTCGTTCCGGCGGACGTCCCCACAGATGGCGAACGCATCATCGCTGATCGTCCGATTGGCCGTGTGCAAGGCGAAGTGGGAGCCGTTCCCGCAGACAAAGTCGAATACATTGACGTATCGCCTAAACAGATGGTCGGCGTTTCCGCCGGATTGATCCCCTTCTTGGAACATGACGACGCCAACCGGGCTTTGATGGGTTCCAACATGCAGCGGCAGGCGGTGCCTTTGTTGGTGACCGAACCGCCGATCGTGGCCACGGGTCTAGAGAAAGAGGTGGCCAAACACAGCGGCATGCTCGTTCGCGCTCAAGAAGATGGGGTCGTCGTTTACGTCGATGCCATGATCATCAAGATCGAAGAAAAGGACAAGATCATCCGCGAATATCCCTTGCGAAAATTCCGTGGCCTGAATGAACGGACCTGTTTGAACCAGAAGCCGATCGTCCGCATCGGGCAAACGGTCAAAAAGGGGCAAATCATCGCCGATGGTGCCGCGACCCATCAAGGTGAACTGGCTTTGGGACGCAATGTCTTGGTCGCCTTCATGTCGTGGGAAGGCTACAACTTTGAAGACGCGATTATCATTAGCGAACGGTTAGTGAAGAACGACACCTATACTTCGATTCATATTGAAGAGTTCGACATCGAAATCCGCGAAACGAAGTTAGGCAAGGAAGAGTTCACCCGCGAGATTCCGAACGTCAGTCCCAAAGCGTTGGCCTCTTTGGACGAACATGGCATGGTTCGCATCGGTACTTACGTCAAACCAGGAGATATTCTCGTTGGCAAAGTCGCACCGAAATCACGCTCGGAACTGACTCCTGAAGAGAAACTGCTGCACGCCATCTTCGGCCGCGCCGGTGAGGATGTCAAAAACGATTCCTTGGAAGTGCCCTCCGGCATCGAAGGGATCGTGATTGATACCCAACGCTTCAGTCGACGTTCGAGCATGACTGAGGAAGAAAAGAAAGCCATCGACAAACAACAACGCGAGATTGAAACCACTTACAACGCGAAGATCGCGGAGCAGTTTCGTACCTTCGTCGGCGAAGTGGGAAGCATCCTAGAAAAGAAAGAACTAAAGCAACTGAACGTCGATCGAGATGACCGCGAAGTGGCAGAAATGGCTGCGGCCTTCCACTTGGATAAACTCGACCTGCGCTCCCCCGAAAAACTGGAACAGGTCCGCAATATCTGGCGTCGGCATCAGGAACGGATTCAAGACTACATGGACCAACGCGAACGCAAGCTGAATTCGCTCAAACGCGGTGATGAGCTTCCCAGCGGCGTGCAGCAGATGGTCAAGGTGTATGTTGCCACCAAACGGCAAATCTCGGTCGGCGACAAAATGGCCGGTCGGCACGGCAACAAAGGTGTGATCTCCAAGATTCTGCCCGAGGAAGACATGCCATTTTTGGCCGATGGAACCCCTGTGGATATCTTGCTCAATCCGCTGGGGGTGCCTAGTCGGATGAACGTGGGGCAAATTCTGGAAACGCACCTGGGTTACGCGGCCGCCAAACTAGGCTTCAAAGCCATCTCCCCTGTGTTTGACGGAGCCACCGAAGAAGAAATCCGCGAATGCCTCAAGGAAGCGGGGTACTCGGAAACCGGCAAGAGCATCCTGTACGATGGCCGAACCGGGGAACGCTTCGATCAACCTGTCACAGTGGGCTACATCTACATGCTTAAGTTGCATCACTTGGTCGATGACAAAGTCCACGCTCGGGCCACGGGGCCTTACTCGCTGATCACCCAGCAACCGTTGGGCGGGAAAGCCCGCTTC
>CALEEC010000265.1 GCA_937949245.1 uncultured Gemmataceae bacterium
AGTCCCGAAGTTTCAGGGGCGGAGAGCACCGGACGATGCTTGCGGAAACCCGAATCCCAGGCAACGCCGGTTTCGACGAAGCATCGATCCGGTAGCGTTTGCCGATCGCCCCAAGGCGCATGTTGGCCGAACCAACCGAGGTTTCGCACGAGTGTCTTCGCGAAACCATAACGCCACAGGGTCAACTTGTAGGCTTCGACCGAATGCACGCGTGCTTGCACCGGTTCGCCCGCTTGGCACCATTTCGGCCAAGCGTAGCCCAATAAAGTATCGGAAAGTAGACGAAATTGGATGGGATTCTGTTCCTGAATAGTCACGCGGACACGCTTGGAGCCGAAGCCGGTTTTGGCCAAGCATACTTCGTATTCTCCTGCCGACACATCGGCAGCGATGACACCGGAAGCGCTCGACCGAGTGGTGATCCTTCGGCCATCGCTGCTACGCAATTCCAAAAGAGTGTCGGGAAGTGCAACGAAGTACTCGTCGCTTACATAACCAATAAGCATGGGCGAAACTCACAGAGCAGGTGACACAATCAGCGACCTTGCATCCGTCGAGGTTTTTTCCGCAAGTCATTGTAGCATCGAGTCGGAATACGTCTGTAGCCATCGATTATTTCTTGTCCGAGAGGTCATTCCCGCTATTGGGGGCAGGGCGAGGAACATCGAGATTGCTATTTTTGGCTTTCTCGCGTGCACCACAACCCTGGGAAACAATCAGCATAAGTAGTGCGATCAGACCAATCCACCAGCGTTTCATCGATCTGCTCCTCGAAAGTCTTTGGAGTCCTGAGGGGGAGCCAAGGAATTGCCCCCAAATGCCCATGTGTTTGTAGGAACAATCTACCCACGAAAAGCCAGAAGCCGGCCGAGTTGCCCTCGACCGGCTCCCTTCGATATTCTGCTCGTCAGCAGAAGAGGTTGGCAGGTTTTCAGAAGGAATTACTTCTTCTCTTCCTTCTTCTCTTCCTTCTTCTCTTCAGCAGGAGGAGCTTTGGTGTCGCCAGTCTTGGGGGCAGCACCCGTGCTGGCCGGAGAAGTGGCCTTTTTGGTGTCACCACCCTTGTCACAACCAATCGTACCGAACGAGAGAACACCAGCGGCGACGAGCAGAGCGAGGAGCTTCTTCATGGAATACAGTCCTTTCAGAATCGAAATCGAGTCACAGAAACACGTCAAGGTTACACGAGCCATCCGGCACCGGCAGACGGCAACCGAGAAATGAGGGTTGTCAATTACTCAGTCACCGTTGTTTTCAATTGATGTAGATGAGGTTACTTCTTTTCTTCAGGTTTCTTTTCGGCGGGTTTAGGTGCGTCCTTCTTTTCTTCGACTTTCTTCTCTTCAGCTTTCTTTTCTTCGACTTTCTTCTCTTCAGCCTTCTTCTCGGTCGGAGCTTTCTTAGAAGCCGTAGTCGTAGGGGATTGTTGGCAAGCGGCGGACATCATCAATCCGGCCATCACCAACAGTGCGAGAAGCTTCTTCATGGGGCCCGTTCCTTATCAGAAGAATCGTTATGGGGTTGGAAAACTCTGTTGCCGATCAAAGTGGCCTGTAGAGTCATAGCGATCGTGCCACGCCACATGAGATACAAAGACGGGCGACATTATTCCCAGAAAAAGGAAATTTTTCCATTTTGCAGAAGCGATCTCCTCCAGTGCGGTCTCAAGTTTTTGGGCTTTTGAATCTTGCGTTGCATCTATCGAGCCAGAAGCCACATCGCCAAAATCGCTTGGGGACATAAGATGGGGGATGATCTTCTCTCCCAGCTGCCGACGAGCAACGAGTCATGAACGAGCTGACGATTACTACCGAAGTCCGGTCTCTAAGGGATCTTTCACCGCAACAATGGAAATCGGGCATCGCAGCCTGGCTCGGCTGGATGTTTGATGGTTTGGATATGCATTTGTATACGTTGGTTGCTCTCGTCTTCGTCGCCCAACTTTCGCAGGTGACAACCGATCCGCAACTCCAAACCGAAGCAGAATCGAGTCTGGTCAAAGAACGCGGGGCGTGGATTCAGGCTGCTTTTCTCGTCGGTTGGGCGTTGGGCGGAGGATTTTTCGGGGTTATTGCTGATCGGATTGGTCGTAGTCGAGCCCTGATGCTGACCATTTTGACCTATGCCTGCTTTACTGGTGTCAGTTATCTGGCACAGGAATGGTGGCATCTGTTGCTGTTCCGCTTTCTCGCGGCTTTGGCATTGGCGGAGAATGGGCCGTCGGAGCGTCGTTGTTGGCCGAGACTTGGCCCAAACGCTGGCGGCCCTGGTTGGCCGCCATCTTGCAAACGGGGGTCAATATCGGCGTTCTCGCGGCCACCCTGGCTTATTGGGTTTTGGCCGGGTATGAACCGCGCGTCTTGTTCCTCGTCGGAGTGATTCCCGCGTTCTTGGTGCTTTGGATTCGCCGGGCCGTCCCAGAACCGGAAGAGTGGCATTCCGCCCGTGTCCATGCCGAACAGCAACCGGGTCGATTGAGCGATTTGTTCCGCGGTTCGGTGCGACGGATCACCTGCTTGGCGTTGCTGGTCTGTGGTTGTTCCTTGACGGCCCATTGGGCGTTTATGTTCTTGGTCTGTGCAGCACTTACGCGAAACGATTCATGCCGCCGGAGTGACTGGAGAGGCACAGAATCAATGGGTCAGTGCCGGGTTGATGATCATCATGCTTAGTTCGATCGTAGGCAATTTCGGGGCCGGATTCTTGGCCTTGCACTGGGGCTATCGTCCGGCGATCATCGCCATGTGCTTGGCGTATTTTGGGTCCATGGTATGGACCTATTCGCAACCTCGTGATCCCGTGATACTGACCGCGATGCTGGTACTGATGGGCATTAGCCAAGGAATGTTCGCGTTGTTCACCATGTATCTTCCGCCTCTGTTTCCGACGCTATTGCGAACGACCGGGGCAGGCTTCAGCTACAACTTCGGACGCATCGCTGCTGCCGCGGGAACTGTGGTGTTCAATCTCATTGCTCCCGTTCAGGATCTACGATACACGTTGCTTTATGCCAGTGTGTTGTTCCTTCCTGCTGCATTCGCCATGCTGTTCATGCCGGAACATGAGCCAATCCCACCACGAACCTAGTGCCGCGAACCCGGGGCGGATGAACGATCTCCATGAAGCGAACGACTCCGGCGACGGACGTCTACCGGATCGCTCGAAAGCTCCGGCGACTCACGTCCTGCCGGCTGCCTGGTCTGGGCCATGATGTGTCATTCGTCTACGGCTCCCAGCAGAAAGGCGAAGGGCAACTACTTGACAATCGATCATCATTCGGTTTCAATAGAAAGGACACGATCGACTCGCTGCCGACGAGCAAGAACAAGACAATGACAATGAGGAAAACGGAATGGCAACGCTCTTCCAAGTCGGGGTGGGTAGTGGTGGCATGGTCGTGTTGGACTTGTTGGCACGCGAACCATCAATTCAGAAGGTGATTCTCGTTGAACCCGATGTCTACAAGCCGCACAACGTCCATCGACACTACTTTCCGCATAGCGATGTCGGGGCGAGTAAAGTCGAATTGGCCCGCCGTTGGTTGCAGGAGCGTCGGCCGGAGTTGGTCGTTGAAACCTTGGCCGTCGATCTGATGGCACCTGAAGCGCAACCTTCCCTCGAAGCGGCCGTCGAGCATGCGGATGTGGGCGTTTGTGCCGTCGATAACGAACCGGCGAAATACCACTTCGACGCGATGATGCGTCGTCGGCGGAAACCGTGGACTTTGGGCGAAGTTCTCTCCGGGGGCATCGGCGGCTGGGTCCATCGCTTTGTCCCCGATGGGCCTTGCTACGGCTGCGTGGCGAGCTATTTGCAACGCTCGATCGAAACCGATCGCTCTCCTCCGCCGGATTATTCCGATCCCAGTAATGTCGTGCATGAAGTGACGGTGCCGGCCAGCAAAGCATCGATCGCCGCGATTGCGTCGTTGCATGCCTTATGGACGTTGGACGTGCTGCAGGGAATCGATGGGGGTTGGACTAGCCAACTGCTCACTTTGCATAAGGTGCCTCAGTTGTTCGAGGAAGCATATCGGCCATACCGTTTCCGAATTCCGCGAAATTCGGAATGCCTGATTTGCTCTGTGCCGACGACCGGTCCGCAGATCGCGGCGGAGGATCTCGATGTGGCACTG
>CALEEC010000266.1 GCA_937949245.1 uncultured Gemmataceae bacterium
TGAGGCAGATGACTGCTTGGCAGAAGTCGGTCATGGCCAATTGCATGGCGTTGTTTTTGCCGGCCGAGCGGTAGGAGTCGCTCTGTTCCTTGAGGAACGCGACGGCATCGGCGGTTTCGTCGGCCGTCGGTTTACGAGCTAAGGCAATGCGATACGCTTGCTCGACGGCCTGTTTCAAAGGCGTCTGCTCGTCGGGATAAACACGGCTTGCGAACCCTTGAGCGGCATTGCGGATGGTGCGATCGTTCATCAGATGCAATGCCTGTGGTGCAATCGTGGTTGAGGGCCGTTCGCCGACTCCCACGGTGCCATCGGGGGCGTCGAAAACGATCATCGCCGGAATGAGCCGACTGCGTTTCACCGTGAAATAGATGCTCCGCCGCTTCGAGTTGGTTTCGAGCGTACCGGGGCCGAACATTGTCGTATCGAGAATTCCACCGACCGACAGAATACTATCGCGAATGACTTCCGCTTCGAGCCGGCGGCTGGGTTTACGCCAGAAGAGTTTGTTTTCTCGATCGACCTTCATCTTGGCCTCATCCGGCGTCGAGGTTTGTTGGTACGTCGCACTGGTGAGAATTAGCCGATGGATGCGTTTCAGGCTCCAGCCATGCTGCACCAGTTCTTCGGCCAGAAACTCCAGCAATTCGGGATGCGTCGGGGGTTCGCCGCGTAAGCCGAAGTCGCTGGGAGTAGCGACGATGCCACGGCCCATGTGGTACTGCCAGAGTCGATTGACGATCACCCGAGCCAGCAGTTTGCCGGCTCCTTGATCGACATCGGTGATCCATTCCGCCATGGCTCGGCGTTGCCAACTAGTCCGCGACCCGGAAGGTGGGGGTTGATACCATTGCTTGCTGGCCTCGGCATGAGGCATCAACGCTTGCAAGAAGCCCATCGTGGCCACGCCTTCTTTGTTGTTCGGATCTCCCCGACGTAGGAAGTGCGTTTCCTTCAGCACGTCTTCCCCTTGCGAATGCAGCCGCACGGCGGGCAGTCCTTCCGTGGAAACCCACGTCTTGACGGTACTTGGTTGGGGCGCTTGCAGAGCGTGTTCTTTCTCGGCGGCAGCCAATTTTTTCCATTCTGGGTCGATCGTGCGATACCACTGGCGCAGTTGCGCGATTTGTTTCGCTGTTCGTTGGTCGATGGGCAGGCGAAGGATCTGCTCGATGCTCGCGGGCATGCTGTCGCCTTGGATCGGGGCATCGGCAATCGTCGAGATCGACAGCCGCGGTCGGCCAATGCTGTGCGAAACATTGTTGTGGAATTTCATAGTGATCGTCAGGATCAAACCATTTGCATCGCCGATGGGTTGCTCGAAGTCGAAGACCGCGGCATGATCTTTGCCAAACTGCGGATCGATAGCCCAACCGCTGGTCACGGCATCGGCGTCGAGCGCACTGGCGATTCCCAGCCCCTTTTGATCAAAGGTCGATCGTGGCCGAACCAGTTTGACGGGGGTGGGTTTGGCCTTCGGATCGCTCGCCGGTTGCACCGCGACGGCGAAATCGGTCAGGGCAAAATTGCCATTACTGCCGCGACCGGGGCCGCCTTTGACCATCGACGGATGGCTCAACGCTTCCAAACGCAACGACACGATGCCGACCCGCTGCGTTTTCGCCTTGAAGGTGTAGGTGTCGATGACCGGTGCTTTCCCCGTGGCCAACACCGAGCCATCCCCTAATGGTTGGAACTTGACGCCCCCCCCGGCTTTGGTTTCGATCAATTCGAGGACTTCCCACGGTATTTGTTGCGGTTGAGCGCGATATTGCTTTTCCCACTCGGCCAACCGCTCGGGGAGGCGTTCCTTTTCCCAACGTGCTAGGGCTTCCAAATAGGGAGCGTGTTCGCGCTCGAACGCCGCCTTGCGGATTTTGTCCCCTTCAGGATCGATTTCCAACATCACCTCGGAACGCACCGTATGCGTGAACGTGGCGAGCAACTGATAGTAATCGCGAGAGGGGACAGGATCGTATTTGTGGTCATGACAGCGGGCGCAGCCCAACGTCAGCCCCAGCATGGCCGTGCCGGTCGTGGCCAGCATGTCATCCATTTCGTCGTACCGATGTTTCTCGACCTCGTTTTTGGTGATCTGGGTGCTGTGAACCCCTGCGGCGAGAAACCCGGTGGCCATCATGGCCAGGGGATTTTTCGGCTCATACTCGTCCCCGGCGAGTTGCCATTTCACAAAGGTGTTGTAGGGCAGGTCGCTGTTGAAAGCTTTGATGACGAAGTCGCGGTAGTGATAAGCCGTCGGACGGTCGTAGTCATGCTCGAAGCCGTGGCTCTCGGCAAAGCGCACCAAGTCGAGCCAATGGCGAGCCATCCGTTCCCCCAATCGCGGATCTTGCAAGAGGGTATCGACCAATTTGTCGTAGGCTAGCGGATCAGGGTCGTTGACGAACGAATCGACTGCTTCGGGCGTCGGTGGCACGCCGAGCAGACCGAGATATAGCCGACGAATCAGCGTGCGTCGATCGGCCGCGGGATTAGGAGCCACCCCCACCGCTTCGCGTTTGGCTTGGATGAAGCGATCGATCGGCGATTTGGCCCAAGTCGGATCTTTCACCTTCGGCAGTTCCGGCCGTTTCAGTGGACGGAACGCCCAATGCTCCTTGGCTTCCGCAGGAATGACTTTCTTGGTCCAAGCACTGGCATCTTTGCCCAAGAGGTTGCCGTCATACGGAGCACCGTAGTCGATCCAGGCAGCGATGTGGCGGATGTCTTCGTCGGGCAGTTTTTTCGCCTCGTAGGGCATGTACGGTTCTTTCAGATGGGCTACCATCCGATACAGCAGCGATTTCTTGCTGTCACCGGGGATGATGCTGGCCCCCATCAAACCGCCTTTGAGGGCATGTTCCCGCGAGGTGAGATCAAATTCCGACTCCGACCGTTCGGGGCCGTGACATTTCACGCATTTTTTCAGAAACAACGGCTTGACATGCTTCTGAAACAGTTCCAACCCTTTGGCCATTTTTTCGGCATGATCTTTCTCGATCGGCGGTGCTTGGGCAAACGCTCCCCAGGGCAACACGACCCAGACCCCCACTATCCCTACGATCAACCGTTTCATCGGATCAACTCTACTTCTACTAAGGTGGAAGAAATCGTCTGCTAGAGTATCTGGGGTTATCTTGAGCATCTTGGGCGAGGATTTTGGGCGAGGTTCGAGTCATCGCCACGATCGGGAGCGATGGCTTTGGTCGCTAGGCTAACTCGGAGTGAATCTTTTCCCATCGAGCCATCATATCCACGCTTACTTATTGTGGGGCGATCTCGGTACAGGGGAAAACATTTTTTCACACAGTGCGCAAAATGGCAATCGATTGACCGAATTAGTTCGCAAGATGGCGTTTTTGTGCCGTCGGGGGTCCTTCATCCGGCAGTTGGGTGGTTTCGCGATTTTACCTCGGAAGATCACCATGATCATCGGCTGACATCCCCCTCACGGCAGAATGGCCGTCCGCGCGGCTTATAGATTGCTATAAATTTACCAACACCCGAACCGGGCTTAGGTTCTGGGGACGCATGGGGGCGTTCGGATTCGTTCGTCCTTCGCCCCGACGACTGGAGAAACTACCCGACGACTCGCGTCGTCGGCTCCTGAAAAAACACCCGACGACTCGCGTCGTCGGCTCTTGAGAAACCACCCGACGACTGGCGTCGTCAGCTCCCGTTTTGGAGAGCCGCGGACGCTAGTCCGCGGGTGTTGCGAATACCACCCGACGACTGGCGTCGTCTAAAGACCAATACCGTGTCCACGGAAACTGCTACCGATATGACCGATCCATCCGAGGTTTTATTCCACTTCCATGATGCGACGTTGGCACGTTACGGCGGAGATGTAGTGTTTCGTGGCCTATCGTGGACAGTGCGCCACGGAGAGACCTGGGCGATTGTCGGGCCGATCGGTGCGGGAAAGACGTCGCTGGTCGAGGCGATCCTCGGCCGCTTTCGCCTCGATGCAGGAAGTGCCCAATGGCCCTTGCTCGACCGCCTCCGAAGGGCAGGTCGGCCCCTGTTTACTCCAAGCGAAGTGATCGTCCGCGTTGCGTTCAAAGAGGAATCGCGTCTGTTCTCTTATCAGCGACACTACTATCAACAGCGGTACAACTTTATCGAACCGGAGGACGATCTGACCTTGGCCGACTTCTTACGCTCCGAACCTTCGGCAACGGAGCAAGCCATCGCTCAGATCGCCGAGCGGTTGCATTTGCAGGCGTTATTGCCATTGTCGTTGATTCATCTGTCCAATGGCCAAATGCGCCGGGCACGGATCGCCAAAGCGTTACTCGCTCAACCGGAACTTCTGGTGCTAGACGATCCCATGCTGGGACTTGATGCGTCCATGCGCCAGGAGTTGACTCACATTCTCGGTCAGTTGGTTGCATCGGGGCGGCGACTGTTGCTGATCACCCGCCCCGATACGCTTCCCGATTGGATCACGCATACGCTCGAACTCGACGCCATGCAGGTTCGCTACCAGGGAGTTCGTCGGCACCCCGTCATGGCCCAATCGCTCGAACGCCTCGCGTCGTTCGCCTCGATGGAGCCAACGCAAAGCGTAGCCGAGCCAATCATCGAATTGGAAAAGGTGAACGTGACACATGGAGGCCGACCCATCTTACGCGATGTCAGTTGGACGGTACGGCAAGGCGAACGCTGGGCACTGCTCGGCCCCAACGGCGCTGGCAAAAC
>CALEEC010000267.1 GCA_937949245.1 uncultured Gemmataceae bacterium
CTTCACCCTTGAGTGAACTGGGCCACGCGGGGCCGGTCACTCTGCCATCGCGGTGAGGACCACGCCATTGTTTCCACGTCGTCACCTGCGGATCTCCAGCAATCATCGGCGAGTCGACGATTGTAAGGCCCAGCAGCGACAAAAGAGTCAAGCGATACATGCGATCGTCTTCCCATGAGTTCGAGGAATTAACTGTTTTTCGTGGAATCAAGCAAGGCTTTGCGGAGTTTATCCAATGCCGAGGCTTGCACTTGACGGACCCGTTCTTTTGATAAGCCGAGTTCTTTGCCGACCTTCTCGAGAGTTTGGCCGTCCGTCGTTTCACTGAGGCAGAAACGCCGGGAGATGACCACTTTCTCCCGTTCGGACAATAAGGGGTGATCCTCGCGCAAAAATTCGTCGATACGGATCAGAGCAGTGGGAGTGGTGTCATGTTCTGGTGTTTTACGCGGTTCGCCCTCGGGCAAAGAATCCAGTGGTAGCGAACGTGCCAGCCAATCGCCGGCCATTCGTTGAGACATCCGCGATAACGCCCGAACTAAGCAAGTGTAAGCGTAGGTGCTGAAGCGAATCCCCAACCAGGGATTGTAGGCAGCGACGGCTTGGATCAGCACAATTTGGCAATCCCCAATCAGATCTTCCGCGCGATTCGACAGAGCCAACCGTCGCCGAACTGCGCGATAAATCAGTTTTCGATTGCCAAGCACGATGCGATCACGGAGAGTGTAGTAGTGGCGCTGCCAGAAAGCAATTTCCTTAACGTTCTTGGCTTCGTTAGCACGGTGGGCGGCGTAGTGCATCCGGCGTGCGTGATCGCGCGTAACATCGTCCGGCATATGCCGCGAATCGTAATTCTCGTCGATGCCCTCGAAAGTGGGGGCATACTCTCGCTCGGCAGTGGGCGAATGAAAAGAGGGATGGAAAATAAAACTGGGCAAACCAGTACGATGCTGACGGCGCTCAAACGGAGCGGTAGGTGAAGTCATAACAAGCTCCCGTTGCGTATCGGGGTCAGGTCTAGCCCTGGCTTCCCGCTCAAGTGCCGACGAAGTTCCCGATTATCCATGCCAGATACGACGACCTCTCGTCGTCGGTTGTAGGAACGATTAGGGGTGTTCGTTCTGCAAATCGATCAAATCGAACAAAACAGCCAAATCGTTCTTTTCCGGTTTTAACTGGATTCTATCCCGACGTCAAGGTTTTTTCCCGTTTTCCCCTGAAACAGTGGAAGAACAGACCGGTTTGGCAATAATCACTATGAGGAAAATCGTCTAAATCGACCATTTCGGTTGTTGTTTGATCTGGACGAAATCTTCGTTTGTAAGTAGACTGTGGGTATGAATACCAACGAGCCAGAATCGACGATGCCGACCGAGAATCGCTATGTGAGCACCGCCCAAGTAGCTCAGGCGTTGGGCGTGAGTGTCACGACGGTCAAGCGTTGGGTCGATGACAATATTCTGCCGGCACATCGCACGCCCGGTGGGCATCGTAAGCTGTTGATGGCCGACGTCCTCCGATTGGTCCGCGAAGGAAATCTTCCCCAAGCCGATCTGAGCCGATTAGTCCCCAAAATGTCGGCCAAGGAGCTGAACGATCCCCAAGCGATCTGCGATCGTTTAATCCAGGCCTATCACGATGGCGACGCGGAAATGGTGCGTTCCCTGCTGCACGGGGCTTATCAACATGGTATGCCGGTGGAAGTGCTTGCCGACCGGATTATTGGCCCAGCGATGGCTACGATTGGCCATGAATGGGCAATGGGCAAAACGGCCGTTATGCAAGAGCATCGTGCCACCCAAGCTACCATATCGGCAATGTACGAACTGAAGGCGTTCCTGAGAACTCCTTTGGATCGAGATCGTCCCGTTGCAGTGGGAGGAGCTCCCGAGCACGACCATTATGTGCTACCGTCGTTACTCGCCAAAATGGTTCTCTTGGATGCGGGTTGGGATGCGATCAATCTCGGGCCACACACGCCGATGCAGGCTTTCAAAACGGCTTTGCTCGAATTGAAACCTCTGTTAGTTTGGATATCGATTACTCACCTTCCTGAACCGGAAAAGTTTCTGGCCGAATACCTCGACTTTTATCGCATGGCTGAACGGATGGGAGTGGCGATCACCCTAGGTGGCCGGGGATTGAATGAGACCCTGCGAGTAAAGATGCCCTACACCACTTTTGGGGATGGCCTATGCCATTTGGCCTCTTTCGCTCGAACACTACATCGGCGACCTCAACAACCTCGCCGAGGTCGGCCTCCCGCCGATTCCAAAAATCCCGATCGGGGAATTTCGTGATGTCCATCAAATTCTGACCAGATTTCGCATGGCACGTTGCTTCGATGAAACATCCAATCTCAAGGCATTCGTCGAATCGGTTGTCCAGCTCGAGGGTTGCTCAGTTTCCCCTGATCGATAGCTAGTTTGCCATTGACGAACAAGTAACGCACTCCCACGGTGAGTTGGTGGGGCTTGTCAAACGTGGCTTGATCCCGAAAATTGGCAGGATCAAACACGACCAGATCAGCGACTTTTCCTACGGACACTACCCCACGATCTTTCAAGCGGAGTATCTCCGCAGGCAAGCCGGTGCAGCTGTAGATGGCTTGCTCCAACGGAATGAGTTTCTCGGCAATGGCGTAATATCCGATCTTGCGGGAGAAGGTGCCATAACTGCGAGGATGAGGGACGGTATCGGATTCGACTTGCGTGGAGCCATCGCTGGCAGTGGCGACCCACGGTTGCCGCATCAACAACCGGACATCTTCTTCGCTCATGCCAAAATTGATGACCGAGGCTCCCCCCGCTTTCTCAATGTCAAAGACTATATCCACGAGAGACTTTCCTTCCATTTGGGCAATCGTAGCTAAATCTTTCCCCTGCCATTCTGGTTTCGTGCGATAGCGGGCGATGCGAATGCGGGAACCTCCATCCCGGCCATCGAAAGCAGCTTCGATCGCGGCACGCAATTTCGGAGCGAATTCGGGATCATCGAAACGTCGACGGTATTCTTCCGCTTTGCCTTCGCGAAACCGTGCGGGGACGACCGTGGCCGCCAATGATGTGCTGCTCGCGGGGTAAGGGTATTGATCTGCTGTGACCATCAAGCCCTCCCGACGGGCGCGTTCGATCAAGGCAATTTCCTCAACGGACTTGCCCCAAGCCTTTTTCCCCGTCGCTTTGATGTGCGAGATGTGTACGGGTAATTTCGCTTCACGGCCGATGCGGATGGCTTCTTCCAGAGCGACCAGAACATTGACCCCTTCATCACGAATGTGACTAGCGTAGAACCCCTGATACCGCGCTGCGATTTTGGCGAGGGCAATGATTTCTTCCGTCTTGGCGTAAGTGCCGGGGTTGTAGATCAGCCCCGTGCTTAAGCCGAACGCGCCGTCTTTCATGGCCTGTTCGACCAAGTTTTGCATCTGCTGAAGTTCCTGGGGCGTCGGATCGCGGTTGGCGTTCCCCATCACCTGATTGCGGATCGAGTTATGGGGGGCTTGATGGATCACATTCGTGCCGACTCCGTCCGATTCCAGAAGGCGAAAGTAAGCTGCGGTATCGACCGGACCCGAGCCACAATTTCCGGTCACTACGGTAGTCACTCCTTGAAATAGATAATTGGCGTTGGCACGTCCTTTATCTTCGGTAATCTTGGGGGCACCTAGATCGCAGTGCGTGTGCAGATCGATAAAACCAGGTGCGAGAATGAGACCTCGGGCATCGATGCGGCGTGGATTTCCAGCATATTTGGGTATTGGTTCATTGGCACGATGAATTCCGACGATCTGTTTCTCACGAACGACTAGGTCACCGCGAAACGGTTTCGTTCCCGAGCCATCGTAGATGGTGGCCCCTTCAATCACATAATCAGCAGCAACAAGATCCGTAGGCTCAGCGCAGCAGCTAACGAGGAGCAATAGACCTAGCATGATCGTTCTCGCAGAAAAACGGTGGTGAATCTTCAAGATTCGCTGTTGCCAATCAAGCTGCCATCGTCTTCTTAGCAACTGCCGCGAATCGATGAAGAGTCTCCCGAGATTAGCCCGCTTACCGCTCCCACGCAAGGAGCAAGCCGAGGTTTCTTCTGAGCTTTTCTTGCAGAGAAATGAAAAGCCCGCGATCAGATTACTGCCTGATTCGCGGGCCAAGGGATAGGAGAGGCAACTCGTCTCGATCAACTCAACGAGACACCGCCGAGGAAATCGGGAGCGAAAGCCGAGAAAGCCTGAAGTTCCGCGAGGGTGCTAGGATCAATGACTCGCACCGCAGAACCTGCGCCAGGTCCTTGACCAACAAGGATTTCGTTGTTGCCGTCTAGATTCACATCGGTTCGTCCCACGCGCACGCCGTTGCGTGTGGTCTGGTCGAAGGCATAGAAGGCGAGCAACAAGTTGTTGTCCGTTGTCACATCGAAGACCTTGACAAGGGGTCCTCCACCGACTCCAGTGCCGGTGACCACAGCCGCTTGGCCGTTGATCCGTGCAATGCTGACGGTGACACCACTGCTGAAGCTCGACTCATAGGCGAAGAACGCGCTGGTGAATTGTTGAGTGAGCGGGTCGTAAATCTTCACCAACGGTGCACCTCCGACGCCAGTGCCCGTGACAATGACATCGCGGCCGAAGCCATAGGCGTCCCCGGCGGTCAGGTAGACTCCGCCGGTGAAGGTCGGTTCGTAGGCAAAGAAACTGCCACGATCCTTAGCGGTGAGTGCGTCCACGATGCGAACATGGGGCCCACCGCCCACACCTGGGGATGTGACGACTTGCCACAAACCGTCTAGGAAGAATCGCCCGACACCGACATTCACACCGCCACGGAAAGCGGGATCATAGGCGTAGTAGCTGATGATTTCTTGAGCAGTAGCACCATTGAAGATCCGGACCAGCGGTCCCCCTCCTGGACCTGCTCCGGTGATGATGTCGGGAGTGCCGTCGCCGTTGACGTCAGCCGTTGCCACAGTGACTCCACCAGTGAAGGAGGCTTCATAAGCCAGGAACGAGTAGCGCAACGTGCCATCGAGATTGTACACGTTGACTAATGGCGCACCACCGGCCAAAGCCCCCACGGCATAGAGATCACCTGTGGGCACCACGGGATTGATTCCTCCTCCAGGGGGAATCGGTGGCACTACCGGGGGCGGAGGAGGTGGAGGCACCGGCGGCACCGGCGGCAGAGGCGGAGGAGGTGGGGGCGGTGGAGGCGGTGGAGGCGGTGGGGCCGGATTATTCACCGTCACATTGATCAAGATGGAATTACTGGTTGCGCCGGTGTCTGAATCGATCAGCGTAACCTTGGCTGTATAGAAATTCGTCGGATTCGGCCCGAGTCCGTAAGTGTGCGTGATGGAGTTGAATTGCGTCAAAAACCGCTCCACAGGGATGAGATCGAGAGGCGAGCCATCTCCCCAGTCGATCTGCACTGTGCGGGCCAGTCCTGGCACCAGAGAAGTGAACGCCCCATTGAGAGTGACCGTGTTGCCGGCACTGAGGACCGTCTTATCAAGTTTGGCCTCCGTCAACGTAGGAGGCATCACAAACTTGGTGTAGAACAACCGAAATTCAGGGATGCTAGCTCCCATCGATAAGGGATTGGGGCCGACTTTGAGACCCGCTCCAGATGCCAAGTCCGATGGACCGGTGGGATCATCCCAGTAATTGCCGCTGATGCTCAGTTGGCCTACGCCAGCAAAATAGACGCCATAGGTGTTGTTGGTGGTTGCTGTAAAGTCGTTATCCGTCAGTGCCACCCAGTGAAGCACTTCCGTCGAAATGACCGTACTGACGTTCACTCCGGGATTGATCACGATATGGCGATTGTCCGTCGTGATGGCTGCGAAGGTGTTGTTGAATATTTCGAGTTTGCCACGCTTGAAATTGTTGTCGACTACAATTGCTCCTTTGGTGGTGATTGTTGGGGTAGCAGTGTTGTTTTCGACAAAAGCATTGTTGAAAACGCGTACAGCACCTGAACCTGGGAGAGCAGCACCAAAAGGCTGGAAAATGATGCCGGAATTTTTCGTATTCACGATAGCATTAAAACTAATATCCGAGTCGAGGATATTGTTAAGGACCATACCTGGCCCATTGATATCACGGATCCAATTGTAGGTGATTTTACTTTCAGCAAGTATTCCGCTAGCGTCGAAATCTAGACCGGCGAACGTATTTTCAATTAGATTTTGATGAATGTTGATATAAAAAAGGTTGTTGAGACCACCATTGCCGATTCCGACACCTGCAGAGCCTGAGATGATGTTGTTGCTGATAGTAATTCGACTGGTAGTAGCAGTCGTTGGGGTGTTGAGGTCGAACATGATGGCACCAACGCGACCGGGAGAAGCAGTCACTCCAACCAGCCCACCCGAGTCATCGAAGCGAAATCCCGAGATCGAAATGTCCGCTTTGCCGCTTTTGATAAGAAATCCTTTGCCCATGCCCGTGATCACCGCCTCTGGGCCACGCGGTGAGGTCAGGGGATTGATACTGCTGTTGGGACCAATCAGTTGCACATTGGAATATCCGATTGTGACTGTTTCGCTATAGGTTCCGGGTGCGACGAAGATTTTGTTGGAAGGATCAAAATCCGGGATCGCATTGATGGCTGCCTGAATCGTATGAAAATTGGTTGAACTGACAGGTTGCGATATGTCAACCGTGAACACGGCCGGCATGGCCCGTTCTTCCAATCCATCAATGCGCAAAATCGCACCTAGCGACACTCGCCGATTACGGTCGTGGTCGCCCGATAACCAGGAAAACAAAGGGCGTGACATCGGCACTCCTCATGGATCATGAACCGGGCAAGCCCAGCAACGGTTCAGCACTTCAATGATGTTACCAGCAGTATGCCTCAGAAACACAAGGTTGTTGCGCTTCTGAGAACTTCGTGGGGGAGTTTCCACGTTGAGGTTGAAGCGTCTTGCATTTTCTCGGCAGATTCCGAACATTCCGCAATTTCGTTAGCCGTTCTGTAGTGCGTCAGGTCTAGCCATTCGCCGGTGGAGTTTCGTTGAGTTTTTTCGTTCCTCGATAGTAAATTTCGCTACAATCGCTGCTTAGATCCACCGCTTTCCTACTTCTCACCTTTAGACCGAGTTGGCGTCATGAGCGAATCTGGGCGAGGAATCGTTTCGCATCATCACATCCTCATCGGGTTAATTTTGGGAGCGATCCTCGGCTCTGGCATCAACTTTTTAGTAGTGCCCCCCAGCGGTTCAGGACAGACACCTCCACTATGGCTTCAATGGGTTCTGAAGTACATCACCGAACCGATGGGGCAAATCTTTTTGCGATTGTTGGTGATGAC
>CALEEC010000268.1 GCA_937949245.1 uncultured Gemmataceae bacterium
TCGGCGAACCGGTCCGCATTCCTGTTCGTCGGGTGGGCAAAGGCGAGTTCCTCCGTCGTCATCCGTGGGCGGTCAAGTTTTCCGCTGGGGAAGGCAAGACCGATTTCGTCTTGATCCCGATTCACTTGAAGTCGAACTTGGGGGGACGGGAGGTGACGGCCAAGCAACGCGGCGAGGAAGCCAAAGCGATCGTGCGAGCGTTAGCGACGGTGCAGAACCAGTTCACCGATGACGATGTGCTGATCTTAGGCGACTCGAACTGTTTGTCGAAGGACGAAGTGGCGTTGACGCGGTTCGTCTTTGGTGGTTTCCGCGACCTGAACGGCACGGACACCGCGACGTGGATCAAATCGGACATGTACGATTACGCGCCGTTTGACCGCATTTTGGTCCCCGAGGATCAACCGGAGTTCCAGACCAGTTTGCTGCGGGTGCACAAAGACCACGGTTTCGCGGGGGGTGAGGAAGAATATCGCAAGCGTTTATCGGATCATTACATGGTCATCGCCGACCTGCGAGTAATGGACGACGACGATTGATCCATCCCGCGAGCGCAACGTATTTTCCGAAAAAACCTGAGCGAACGGTGGGCTAACGCTCACCGTGGTGTATCTGGACACTGTGCAGCTTCTGGCTGGAGCAATCCAAGGGTCGATATAGCGGGATGCTATAAGAATGACCAGTTGGTGTTACAAAAGTGCTCCGTAAAGGCTTGTTTGATCGATCCCTGCATCGGCGTTCTGAAAGTTGCGGCTATCCATTTGCTCAACCAAAATGAAACACCTCTCTAAAGATGGCCAGGAGGTGCCATCTTCTTTTCATACCCATCGGCCAGCGCGATGGCACCGTGGACCACGACCGTTTCGCCCAATTGTGCTGGCACAATCTGTGTTAATCCCGCGAAAGGTCGGAAGACACGTGTCGCCACTTCTTCCCGCAACGGGCGGAAGAAATACTCCTCGCCGATCAGAGACACTCCCCCGCCTAGGATGATTTTCTCCGGGCATATGAGAGCAATTACATGACAGATCGCTTCCGCGAGGGCTTGGATGGCCGACTGAAAGATGCGTTGGGCCCAGCGGTCGCCCTGCATCATCGCCTGAGCTAGCAGTTCGGTCGTCAGGCTGTCCGGGAGAGTGGCAAACTGCGTGGCCCAAGCCGACTCCAGCGCCTCACCGGAGCGGATTTGCTGACGTGCTCGTTGAGCGATCCCCCAACCCGACGCCAACGCTTCGAGCGTATCGCCCTGGGCGTTCATCCGAAGATGGCCAATTTCGGCTGCCCCTCGACCTGTGCCACGATGGATCTGCCCATTCAGAATCAACCCTCCGCCAATCCCGGAACCCACCGTGATATAAAAAACCGTCGAGCAGCCCCGGCCAGCACCATAGCGAGCTTCTGCAAGCCCAGCGACATCGGCATCGTTCCCTACCACCACGGGCACCGAAAATAACTGCTCGCACCATTGCGCGATCGGAAATCGCTCCCAACCGGCAATCTGATGCGAGACTATGGTCGATCGGGTCGTATCATCGACGGGACCGCCGAAACCAATGCCTATCCCTTGAATATCCCCGATCGACTTGTGGGCCGACTCAAGCAGCTTGGGGATGACCTCAGCTATTTCCCGACGAATCCCTTCCGCACCCAGGGCGGGATTCACATTGCCGCGCCATAATTGCACGAGTTGGCCGTCGCCTGCCCCCAGCCCTACTTGCAGCTTGGTTCCGCCGATCTCAATGCCGAGATACATCGTCAAAGCCCTGGTTCCAGAGAGATGCGACGATACAGATCGTCCACCACCCAATGAAAGGCTGTCAAATGGATGGATTCGACGATGCCCATATCGTCCAACGGTACATGCAGGTTGTAATCTGCCAGTGGTTGGAGTTTGCCGCCGGAAAACCCTGTGCAACCGAAGGTAGTGACTCCGTGCCGCTTGGCCCACTCGACCGCACGCAGAATGTTCGGACTGTTGCCGGACCCGCTGATCGCGATCAACAGATCGCCAGGGGAAGCCAGATTTTTGAGTTGCTCGACGAAGACACGGTCAAAGCCTTCGTCGTTTCCCCAAGCGAGGATGTAGGGGGTATTGTCGGTCAGGCTAAGAATTTTTAAGCGGCGCTTCGAGTCATCATCGAAAAGCTCTCGGCGGATGGTTCCTTTTCCCAGATCTTCGCACAGATGCGACGCATTGGAACCGGAACCGCCGTTACCAATCACGAAAACAAAATTTCCTGTAAGATAGCGCTGATAGATTAAGTCCGCCAACTGCTGAATCTGGCTGGGATCTACCCGCGACAATTCCTCCGCCACGCGCTGGAGAAACGCCTGCGGTTTGAGCTGAATTCCGAGCATTCCATCCCTCCTGAATGAGAACTCCCCCCAGCCAAGATTCCAAGCGGCTGGATGTCAAACGATCAATTCGCGAATCACTCGAGCGGGTTCTACGCCCGTTAATCGTTGATCCAATCCTTGGTAGCGTACCGTGAAGCGTTCGTGATCGAAGCCGAGAAGATGCAACACGGTCGCGTGAAAATCGCGAATGTGCACGGGATCTTTGATGATGTTGTAGCTAAAATCGTCGGTTTCGCCGTAAATTTGTCCGGGGCGTGCACCACCACCGGCCATCCACATGGTGAAGCAACGCGGGTGATGATCCCGGCCGTAGTTGGTCTTCGACAGACCGCCTTGGCTATAGATCGTTCTTCCGAATTCTCCGCCCCAGATCACCAAGGTGCTATCGTATAACCCTTTGTGTTTGAGATCTTGGATCAGCCCATAACACGCCTGATCGACATCGCGGCACTGATCCGGCAGTCGGCCAGCCACGTTCGCATGGGTGTCCCAGTTGTTGTGGTAGATTTGGATGAACCGCACCCCGCGTTCGACCATTCGGCGAGCCAACAAGACTGTATTGGCAAAAGTGCCGGGCTTCTTGGCATCGTCGCCGTACAATTTGAAGGTAGCTTCCGGTTCTTTCGACAGATCGGTTAACTCCGGCACGCTCGCTTGCATGCGGAAGGACATCTCGTACTGCTGAATGCGGGTATGGGTTTCCGGGTCGCCCAGGGTCTGATAGGTGATCTCGTTCAATTTTTTGAGGCCATCGAGAGTTTGTCGGCGTACTTCGGTCGTCACACCGGGGGGATTGTTGATGTACAAGATGGGATCGCCGGAAGTGCGGAAGGAAACCCCAGCGTGTTCGCCGGGTAAGTAACCGGACTGCCACAGTCGCGCGGAGATCGCTTGGACTTGTTCGGTATTCGACGATTTGGCTACCAACACCACAAACGTTGGCAGATTCTGATTGAGCGACCCAAGTCCGTAGGAGATCCAAGCTCCCAAACACGGACGCCCGGTGACCTGATTGCCCGTCTGAATGTAGGTAATCGCCGGTTCGTGATTGATGGCTTCGGTGTGCATGGAGCGGATGAAGCACAGGTCATCCACCATTTTCGCCTTCCAGGGCAACAATTCGCAAACCCACATGCCACACTTGCCGTAACGTGCGAATTTGAATTTGGAGGGAGCGATTGGAAAGCGAGCCTGGCCGCTGGTCATCGTCGTTAGGCGTTGCCCTTGGCGAACACTGTCGGGAAGATCTTTGTCATAATAATCGATCATCTTGGGTTTGTAGTCAAACAGATCCATCTGCGATGGTCCGCCGACCATGTGCAGATAGATGACATGTTTGGCTTTGGCAGGGTGATGCGTTTCGGGTAAGGCGGCACCGATGCCGGTCTTCGTGCCCCCCGCCCGAACCGCGTCTCGATTCAGCAAGGTGGCCAGAGCAGCGGCTCCCACGACATTCATCCCCCGAGCAAAAAATTGCCGGCGGGTTTCGTAGCGAATATATTCTTCCAAGAGTGGATGCACCCCCATGATGATCTCCTGATCTTTCGTTGCTTCCGAGATTCTCCCCCATGCTGCGGATCGATCGGGTTTACTTGTTCAAAACTTCATCCAAGTTCATCAACTGATTCGCCAGCATGGTCCAGGCGGCCAAGGTGGTCGGCTCCAATGACGGCTGGGGCCGACGTTCTCCCACCTGAATGAGTTTGCGGGCATCCTCGGGATGAGCTCGATAGTGATTTTGAAGATTGGTCAAGCTCTCCCGAATGATTTGCTTTTCGGCGTCGTGGAACGGCCGAGAGAGTAACTTCATGCCCAGGTAATGAATCCGAGCATCGTCGGAAGGGCTATGTTGCAGGGCCGATTCCGCCAACACTCGGGCAGCTTCGATGAATTGGACATCGTTGAGCGTCACCAAGGCTTGCAACGGCGTGTTGGTCCGTTCCCGCCGTACCGTGCAAGTTTCGCGGTTCGGAGCATTGAATATTTCCATCGACGCCGGAGGAGCGCTACGTTTCCAGAAGGTGTACAAACTACGGCGATAAAGGTTTTCTCCCCGATCCTGCCGATAATCGCGGGTGTTGCTGCCGATCATGGCGACCGCTTCCCAGACTCCTTCGGGTTGATACGGCTTGACGCTGGGACCGCCGAGTTTGTGAACCAGTAAGCCACTGACGGCCAAGGCGTTATCGCGGATCATCTCGGCATCCATGCGGAACCGTGGGCCACGAGACAGATAGCGATTGAATGGATCTTTCTCCAACTTTTCTGGTGTGGCCTTGGCCGACTGTTGATAGGTGGCAGACATCAACATCAGTTTGAAGAACCGTTTCACATCCCACCCGGACTCACGGAATTCGATGGCGAGCCAATCCAAGAGTTCGGGATGACTCGGCAGTTCACCGGCAATCCCAAAGTCCCCGCTGGTGCGGACCAATCCGGTGCCGAAAACCTCTTGCCAGAAACGATTAACCGTCACTCGGGCAGTCAGGGGATGTTCCGGCAGCAGCAACCATTGGGCAAGCCCCAGACGATTCTTCGGCAAGTGAGCCGGCATAGGCGGCAGCACCTTCGGCGTCGCGGGCTTGACTGGATCGCGTCGCTTGTCATATTCCCCGCGGAACAGAATGTAAGCCATCGCCTCGCCGGGGCGTTCTTGCATGACATGCGCTACCGTTCCACGAGCGCGAATCGCCAATTCTTCCTGATTCAAGTGGGCCAACCGAGCATTGAGAGTGCTGTATTCCCGATCGAAGGTGGTCAGCCAAAATTGGAATAGCTCCTCTTTTTCGGCCGGTGGCAACGCTTGAGGCGTTTTTTGTATCAGACTCGCTGCCCGCGTCGCGCGGGTGATGCAGTCGACTTCAATGGGAGTCAAGGCTTTGCTGTAGAGTCGCACGTCTTGCAGTTGCAAATCATTCAATCGCGAGGCTTTGTGGCGCTGTGCGATCGTCAGCGGAACCTTGGTTTGAATGGTGCCTTTCAGACTATCGACTTGTACGGTGATTGGTTGTTGGACACCGTTGACATACACCTTGACGCCATTGGCTTTGGCCGAGCCGTCGTAAGTCACCAGGACGTGGTTCCATTGTCCCGAAGGAATCTGATTTTGCGCTACGACTTTGATCGCTTTGTCAGGCCATTGATGAATCAGATGCGCTCCGATGCGGCCGTTCTCAATCCACAGATCCCAACCGCGGAAGGCATCGTTTTCATCCATGCGGGCCACCAACGCTCCGATGAAGCCGCTGTTGCGTGGCAGACGCATCCAGGCTCCGACGGAAAACGCCGTGGAGGTGTCCCAGTTTCCCGCTTCGGGCAACTCGATCGCGGGGCCGGCTTTCGATTGCAAGGCTTTCGGGGTGAGGTGACCGTCGCTCCAGGTGTATCCTTGAGTGAGCGGGAGCGAACGATCATTACCATCGAGCCGTACTTGGACTTCTTGGCCCATTCCTTCGTTGAATCGAGCATGCAAATGCAGCTGCGTAGCGGGGATCGCTGAAAGGATGTTTTCCACCGTAGCCGACTTCAGCCAATGGTCGAAATCCTGGCGTGCCTTCTGACGCCGTTGTTCGATCCCTTTGCGTGTTTGGTCAATCTCACTGGCGATCACCTTCCAGCGTTCGCGATCCTCGCGATGAGGCACGACGACTACTGGTGGGGTGTCTTTGATGTTCCCATCCATCGCATTTTGCGTGGTGTTGTTGAAAAAAGCGGCCAGCGAGTAAAAGTCATACTGGGTAATCGGATCGAATTTATGGTCGTGACACACGGCACAGTTGGCCGTCATTCCCAGCCACACGGTGGCCGTTGTCTCGGTGCGATCGCGAGTGTACAGGACCGCGTATTCTTCGGGGATGACTCCCCCTTCATTGGTGGTAATGTTGCAGCGATGAAACCCTGAGGCGATCCGTTGCTCTAGGGTGGGGTTAGGCAGAAGATCCCCCGCTAACTGCTCGATGGTGAAGCGGTCGAAGGGCATGTTCTGATTGAAAGCATCGATCACCCATTCTCGATAGGCCCAAATTTCGCGATAGTTGTCAAAGTGGATGCCATGGGTGTCGGCATAGCGTGCCGCATCGAGCCAATATCGGCCGCGATGCTCGCCCCAATGCGGCGATTTCAGCAACCGATCGATGTAATTCTCGTAGGCGTTCGGTGATTGGTCTTGAACGAAGGCTTCCACTTCCTTCGGATCGGGGGGCAGACCAGTAATATCGAAGGCGACCCGCCGAGCCAAGGTCCAACGATCGGCAGGAGGGGCGGGCTTCAAGCCGCGTTTTTCCAATTCCGCGAGCACAAATTGATCGATCGGATTTTTCACCCAAGCGCGATCTTTCACCGGCGGAGGCACGGGCCGTTTCGGTGCAATGTACGCCCAATGGGGTTGATACTCCGCTCCCTCGACGATCCATTGTTTGAGGATTGCTTTCTGAGATGGGGTCAGTTTTTTATGCGATTTGGGCGGGGGCATCAACTGCGAAGCATCGTCGGTGAATATGCGGGAGATCAACTCGCTTTTGCCAGGATCGCCGGGAGCAATCGCTTCCTTCGCGATCGCCTCCTCGCGGATGTCCAGGCGTAGCCCCGCTTTGCGTGCCGCACTGTCGGGGCCATGACACGCAAAACAATTCTCGGCCAATATGGGGCGAACGTCGCGATTATATTCCAGTTTTCCTGCGGCATGGGCGGAAACCGGAAGCCCACCGAGGCTCACACCCAGCATGCCTAACCAGCATGGAAGCCATCGAACGTTCGTTGTCCGCTTCATCTTTATCACCTTGATCTTGATTACCTTACCCATTGGAATCCCGGCTGCGGTCTTGGCCCCCCATGATCGATCCGGTGTTGTCTCTGCATGCATGGTAGCAATGGCTACTTGGAATCCTCAATACCAGCCGCCCGAAACCGTCAGCACTTGCCCCGAAATGTAATTCGATTCTTCGGTGGCGAAGAACAAGACGGCGTTGGCCACGTCTTCGGGTGTTCCTAACCTTCCGAGAGGAATTTGCTTCTCATATTCGCTGACGACTTCGGGGCGGATCCCGGATAGCATCGAGGTTTTGATCACCCCCGGGGCCACGGCATTGACTGTAATTTTGCGTGCGGCCAATTCTTTGGCCAACACTTTGGTCATGGCCACCACACCAGCCTTGGCCGCAGCATAGTTCGATTGCCCCGGGAAACCGGCTACGGCGGCTATCGAGGCGATGTTGATGATGCGTCCTGCGTCACGCAAGATCGGCAACGCATGCTTGCAGCAGTAGAAGACCCCATCCAAATTGGTACGAATGACATCATGCCATTCATCCATGCTCATTTTGTGCAAGGTTCGATCTTTCAGGATGCCGGCATTGTTGACCAGGATGTCCAATCCACCTAAGATATCGCATATCCGCTCCATCATCTTGGCCACCGCTTCGGCATCGCGAACATCACAACTTAGCAGGTGCAGTTTCTTAGCCTCCCCGATTGCATCCATAGCTTGGGCGAGTTGCATCGCGTCGCGGCGATTTTTTCCTTCGGGGTCGTCGTAATAATGCAAGACGCACTCCGCCCCCGCCCGAGCGAAGGCTTCCAACGTCGCGGCTCCGATGCCACGAGAACTCCCCGTCACCAACACCACTTTACCGCTAAAATCATATTGAATCACAATGCACCTCGATTCGGAAGGCATTTGCGAGGGCCGATCGAGCGATTTCGGGCTATTCTATCTCTGCGGTAGGCGTCTGACGACGATCTTTTGGCGAGGTTTTTATGGACCAACCATCCCAGCAAGCCGAGCTACCGACCGTCCGCATTGCGCATTTTTCGGACATCCATCTGACGGTTCGTCGCCCTGGCTGGAAACTTGGGGATCGGTTAAGCAAACGCGTCACCGGTTGGCTCAATCTAAAACTGCTGGGCCGAGCCGCACGCTTTCGCCATGCGGAAGCCATCACCGACTCCTTGCTCGCCTCATTGCTGGCTACTCAAGCCGACGCTTGGGCCTTCTCCGGCGACGCCTCAACTTTGGCCTTTCCTGCCGAACTCGAACATGCGGCCAAGCGATTGCAGGTCGGCAACGCCAATTTGCCGCCTGCGGTAGCTGTGCCGGGAAACCACGATTATTATCTCGCTTCGGTGGTTCGCGATCAAGTCTTTGAAGCCGCATTTCAGGCTTGGCAGCAAGGCATCCGCATTGGCTCCCATACCTATCCCTTTGCCGTTCGGGTGGGGCATGTTTGGTTGATCGCGGTGAACTCGGCACGCTCGACGTTTTGGGTTTGGGATGCCACGGGAAAAGTCGGTTCCCAGCAACGCCACCGCTTGCGTGAATTGCTTCAACAACTCGCCCCGGGACCGCGCATTGTCGTATCGCATTATCCAATCTGCCTTGCCAACGATCGGCCTGAACCCCGGTGGCATCGCTTGCGCGATTGGAAGGAGATGATTGCCTTCGGCAAGGAGCATGGGATCAGTCTATGGCTGCATGGTCATAAACATCGTTTCTATGCGCGGTCGGCTACGGCGGAGGTGCCATTCCCCACCGTCTGTGCCGGGAGTGCGACTCAGACTCGCTTGTGGGGATACAATCTCTATCAGATTTCGGGGTATCAGGCGGTCTTGTTTCGCTATCAGTACGATCCTACCTTGAAGCAGTTCGTCATTCACAAGACGACCACACTCAATTTAGCAGGGAACCCGATTCAGCCGGATAACACTTCCTGATAGGTGGCTTCATCAAAACCTACCAACAGGATGGAGCCGATGCGAGCGGTAGGTGCCCGTAAATTTCCCGTCGGGCCGATAAGGTGAGATAGCAGGGTCTCGTCGTCGGGCCGTTCGCTCTTCAGGTTGAAGCGATAGATTTTCTTCCCCTTCACTGCGATCAAGGTTTCTACATCTTTCAGCAATTCTAACGCCTCGGCGGGGCCTTTTTTCACTTTCGTGGCGTCGATTCGATCGAGTACCGTACAGGCAACTTGTTCCATGAAGCCGCGAGCCTTTTTGCAGGTCGCACAAGCCTTGCGGTCGTACATCCAATCGATATTCTTAGCCATGATGAGAACTCCTTTTCTAAGCCTCCGTTCCGAGCAGCCAGCAAAGGCCGACGACGCCAGTCGTCGGGGGTTTCTAACTGGAGCCGACGAAGCCAGTCGTCGGGTGTGTTCTCAGTCGTCTGTTTCTGCAACACCCGTAGACTGGCGTCCGCGGCTCTTCGTCCACCTCCGTCGACGTAAGTCGGCGGCTCGCTAGGTCGAGGGGGTAGATGTCAGCCGACCTCTCTACCGTAGTTTAGCCGGGTCGATGGGGCCATTTCCAATCGAACGCGAACGCCCCATGGGGAGGCCACGGGGCGTTCGGCAGATGAGGTTGCGCATCCTATGGCAACGGCCTGTTCGCGGATGCCCTCAGCAACCGCCGTCGATTCAGCTAAAACTCCCCGCGGCCAGGGAACAATTGTGGCCACCGAAACCGAAGCTGTTGGACAAGGCATAACGAACGCGGACTTCACGTGCCTGATTGGGCACATAGTCGAGGTCGCATTCGGGATCGGGAGTTTGGTAATTGATCGTCGGATGCAATACACCGTGTTTCAAGCTCAGCACGGTAGCGATCAGTTCGACCCCGCCGCTGGCTCCTAACAGATGGCCGATCATGCTTTTGGTGCTGCTGACGGCCAATTTTTTCGCGTGCTCACCGAAGACGCGTTTGATCGCTTTGGTCTCGGCGATGTCGCCCAGTTCGGTGCTAGTGCCATGCGCGTTGATGTAGCCGATGTCGTCGATATTCAGGTGCGCGTCGCGCAAAGCAAGCTCCATGGCCCGTGCGGCACCTAAACCGTCGGGATGCGGGGCCGTGATATGATGGGCATCGGCCGTGTTACCACTGCCGAGCAGTTCGGCGTAGATGGTCGCACCGCGTTTGCGGGCGTGTTCGAGTTCTTCCAGGACGACGATGCCTGCTCCTTCGCTCAAGACGAAGCCATCGCGGTCTTTGTCGAAGGGTCGGCTGGCCCGTTGCGGATCGTCGTTGCGTTGCGACAGTGCCCGAGCGGCACAGAAACCGCCCAGTCCCATCGGCGTGATGCCCGCTTCGCTGCCGCCGGTGAGCATGATGTCGGCCTGATCGTACTGAATGGCCCGTAAAGCGTCCGCGATCGAGTGGGCAGCCGAGGCGCAAGCCGTGGCGACCGTGGTATTTGGGCCGGCCAAACCGAACTCGATCGAGATCGTCCCCGAGGCCGAGTTGGCAATCATCTTGGGAATGACAAAGGGGCTAATACGTCCCGGTCCCCCCTCGCGGTAGCGGTCGTGTTGTTCTTCAAACTCACTCAGTCCACCAATGCCGCTACCGATGATCACCCCACACCGGAACGGGTCTTCTTTGGAGAAATCCAAGCCACTATCACGCACTGCTTCCTTGGCCGCCACTAAAGCAAAATGCACAAACCGATCGAGCCGACGCGCCAACTTCGGTTCGATGTATTTTTCGGGAACAAAGTCTTTGACTTCCCCCCCGAAGTGGACTTTGTAGGCGCTCGTGTCGAACTGTCGAATCGGACCAATCCCACTACGGCCGGCAAGCAAGCCTTGCCAATAGTCGGAGACGTTGTGACTGAGCGGATTGACCGTGCCCAGTCCGGTAAGTACGACACGACGGCGGCTCATTAGGCTTTGCTTCCTTTTTGGCGTTCCGCGATGATGTAGTCGATGGCTTCCCCAACCGTCTTGATTTTCTCCGCTTTATCGTCCGGGATGGGGATACCGAACTCTTCTTCGAGTTCCATGATGAGTTCCACGATGTCGAGCGAGTCGGCACCGATGTCATCGATGAAATTGGTGTTCCGCGTGACTTCTTCTTTGTTCACCCCGAGGTTATCGCAAACGATCTCGATGACGCGGGACTCGATATCGCCCGGCTTAGAAAACTTATCAGCTTCCTTGGGGCTGGTGTCAGTGCTAATGTTTTCGTTTTCCTTTTTCGCTTGACCTTCGGACACGCTACGTCCTCCCACGACGGATTCCGTTCGATCGGTGCTGTGGTGTCGCGGTGGGCCACATTCCCCGCCGGACGAGAAAACGGTTTCTTACCACACCCCGCGACGCGGAACAAGCAGAAGTTTATTCCCTTGCGAAACGGCTAATGGTTCGGCTCTCTGCCGGCTTGCCTAGCTTGCCGACTTGCTTGCCTAGCTTAGCTGGCTCGGCTAACGCGACGGTTTGCCTAGCTTAGCGGCTAGCTTGGCTGGTTTGCCAGGTTGGCTGGCGTGCCGGCTTGGCTAGCTTGCCAGATAGCTAAAAATGTACAAAGCCAGCCTTCCGGCGGAAAGAGACTTCACGAGTTAAGCCGCCCAATTTCGGCAGTCGATTTTACGATGGATCCGTTTTAGCAGACCGGCCAAAACTCGGCCAGGGCCGATCTCGTGGAACGCTTCCACCCCCTGGGCCAGCATGCCACGCATGGTTTCTTCCCAGCGTACTGGGCTGAGCACCTGTTGCACCAACAACGCACGAATTTCGTCGGGGTCGGTATGGGGTTGCGCGTCGACGTTGGACCAGATCGGCAACCGAGCGGGACGCAACACAACCTGGGCGAGGGCTTCGGCCAGGTGGGTATCGGCCGGGCGCATCAGATGCGTATGGAAGGCCCCAGCCACGCTGAGGCGAACGGTTCGTCCGCCCTGGTCGGCCACCAGCTTTTCTACCGCATCGCAAGCGGCTAATTCGCCGGAGACTACCGTATTGCCCGGGCATAGGAGGTTGGCAATTTCCACCACGCCGTGAGCGCGGGCTTGCTGCACGATCTGTTCGACCTGAGGCCGTTCCAGGATTAAGACGCTGACCATGCCACTGGGGGTCGCGGAGGCGGCCGCTTGCATCGCTTTGCCGCGACAATCGACCACCCGCAGCGCGTCGGCAAAATCCATCACTCCTGCGAACACCAGTGCCGTGTATTCTCCCAAACTCAACCCGGCTGTCGCTATGACAGAGTCGATCAGGTGCGGTTCGGTCTGCTTCAGCGCTTCCAAAGCGGCTAAACTGCTGACGAAGATGGCCGGTTGGCTGACATCGGTCGCGTTGAGTCGCTCTGCGGGGCCATTCCAACAATAGTCGAGCAGATCGTAGCCCAGAATGTCGGCTGCCTGAGCGAACAATTGTCGAGCCGCCGCAAGGCTATCGACCAAACTCTTGGCCATGCCAACGTATTGGGCACCTTGCCCTGGAAACAGGAAAGCCGCTTTTTGCA